>JBEBHM010000654.1:0-4925 GCA_040080875.1 Pirellula sp. | reverse complement strand
GGGTCGCGAAGGTTCTGTCCTGTCAAATTCAAACCGGGAAGAGGGATCAGGAAACCGTTTGCGCCATTGGTTGCCGCGTTGATGGTCGTGATTGTTTCGATCAAGTCCGCAACATAAGCGAGCCCCGCAATCATTCGTGTGTCCGTCGTACCACCCAACATGGCAGCCGCATCAAGCAGTGTAACCTTGCCATCGTGGTCTTGATCGAGGGCATTCTTGACAGCATTGATGTCGGAAAGAACTGGAATGCGATAGGTGAGTACATCCAGTACAGGTCGGATCGGTTCGAGCGCCTTGTCAATCGCATCGAACGCTTGGCCGCCGAAGTCCGAAAAGAAACTCCCTATGTCGAGTTTCACGTTTCCAAATCCTACCGTTGGATTGGTCGGATCGTTCAGATTCCACACGGCATCGAGATCGGCCAGTATCTTGGGTAGACTGATCGGTGGTAGATGCAGGAGTGGCAGATCGCTCAAGTCGTAGATCGAGCTCAACTCCAAGTCGAGATGCGCATCCGCGCTTCCGGCAACTTGAACATCAACCAAAGCATCCAGATCCGATGTGTCCAAGTCCGCCAACTCGTCCAACGTGACTTTGCCTCCGTTGGCCCCAGGATCCAGCAAATTGATGTTGAACGATCCGTTCAAACTCGTAGGACTGTTTGGATCGTCGATCACTTTCATTTGCAAGAAGCCCAAGGTACCCGTAACCACGCTTCCGGGTGCCAACGTCATCGTCACGTCCACATCCAATTCGGGTGACTGAGCCACATCGAAAAACACACCTTCGGTAATGTTTGCTCCGATCGTAAATGTAAACGCCCAATGGAAGGCGACATTGACCCCTGCGGCGATATTCAGGCCAAGAGCAGCAAACCCTAGGTCTGCGTCCATGGGGATCGTCTGCGTGACCGTGTCCCCGACGGAAATCGTGTACTTCACTTCGCTGGATGGTGAGGCAGGGAATTGCGTGACTTGCGCGCCAGCAAACAACCCTCCAAGCGCCGTTTGCAACGACTGACGCACCGATGCAAAAGTGAAGCTTCCGTTTAATTGGCCGGAAAGCGCAGACGAACCAACGCTCACCAAGTTATCTAGGAAACTGAATGCGGGAAGTTCATTCAGCCGTACTCCAACCAATGGCAGTTCGAAATTGAGAAACCTGTCGAGAGCACTGTCCAGCTTCTCGAACACGAAATCGAATTGATGCCCAAGTCCGCGAAGCACCGTCAACAGATCGACTGAGTTGAGCAGACTATTCAGGTCGGGAGCGATGGCCGTTACGTTGGATGTATTGCCCTGTAGCAACTCGGCGAGATTTGGTACTTGAACCGCAAGTGTACCGATCGACGTCGCTGGGTCAGGAAACTTGAGCGGCAAATTCAAATTCAAGCCACCGACCAGCCCAACATGCAACTGATTCAAAATCGTAGAACTATCCGACAAATACATTCGTTGCGGAGCACTGGGTGGAAAATTGATCGAAAACGTGGCAGGACCGGTACCTGGCCCCGCGCCGTCTTGATCCAAAGTGACCACGCCGCCTCTTACGAACAACGGCAAGATTCCTAAAGCCGTAATATCTAGATTCAGCGGAGGAGATTGGACTGACGCAGTAACACCAAACGAGGAGTCTCTCTCGATGAACGGTCGGGGATTAAATGGATCAGTCAAGTCGATCCCGACGTCCAGATTGAACGACAGCCCACCGTTGACAGGAATCGTCTCATTGGCACTTACCTCCAACAGGCTTCCGCTGCTAGGCAGGCCAGGGATTGCTCCGAAGCTCCCCAAATCTAGATTCAGGTCAATCGACTTGCTGACATTCTTCGCAAAGTCGATCTGAAACAGGAGCGATTGATTTTGGAACACCATTTGGAGCGTGGGCTGAACCCCAGGCAAGACTTGGTTGAGTCCTGCTTGCAGCTTCGACTGGAGGGTTTCCAGCGCCGCCGCCCGGCTCTCCGGTTTCTTCATCTCCTCCACGAGCTCAAGAAAGTCCTCTGCGAAGTCCAGCAAATCTCCTGCAGACAAACCGGTCCCTGGAATCTCTACTCCCATGACTTCGTCTTGAGCCATCTCGAGCAGTCGCTGTGCAAGCGATTGCATGGCGGACAATACGTCGTCGAAGTCCATTTCTCGCAGTTGGTTTAGCCCCGCGAGCAACGACTGATCGAGGTTTAGTTGCGGCGTTACGTTCGCGTAATTGGCAATAGAAATACTGATCTGATGTTGACCTGCAGGGATCGTGGAGGGTAGCCCAAGATTAATTCCGGCCGCATTGACCGCGATTTGATCAATATGAAATTGCGATGAGCCGGTGATTGTCGGTGTGCCAAGCGACGAAGGATCCGTTGAGAGGATGTTGAAGAGATCGAGCAATCCTAAGCGCGCTCCACCGGCGGGACCATAATCAAAATTGAGCGACCCATTTGCGCTGAGCCCTCCCGTGATACCCACGAAACCAAAACTCGCCCCAGCCGCCATTTGGCCATTGAGGCCAAACGTCGCGGTCAGGTGTTGATTGCGGATGAAGATGTGATTTGCAATGTTGTCGAATGCATCGCCCGTTGCAGGCAAGTGTAGCGCAGTCACTGCTGGATTGGATGCGTTGGCTGTGATCCGCAGCGTGGGAGATGCCGTGACGTTCGTCGTACGCAACTGAATCTTATTTCCAACTGGCTCAGCCTTTACAGCCAGTCCCGCTGCGGTCAACGCTTGATTGATATCGACGATCAGATCAGCCAACGAGTTGTTGCCCGTGCCGAAGAATCGAACAAGGACCGGCTGATCACCTCCCACTTGCAATTCGAAAATGGCTTCGCCAGCAAAGTTACCGTTGCTCGGTGCATCTCCCGTGGCAACGATCTTTGCGGACACCGGCGAAACATCGATGCCGAACGTCAGATCCAAATCGACGTTGCCGTCGAAGTTGAGGTTTCCTGTAGCATTGACGTTTGCGATCGGCGCCAAGCTTGCATCGAAATGGAAGGACGGGGAAGCATGAATTGTTTTTGTGTAGTCGACGGTGTAAGTGAGTTCTCGCGATGTCGGATTGAAGACTGGATTGATAGCCGAGATGTCTACACCGAGTGCCGCCGCCAGTTTCGTTGCCAGCGACTGGGCACCCGAGAAAGTTGGATCGCCTGCTGTATCAGCGAGCGAATCGACAAAGTCGAGCCCCAGATCGATCGCATCGCCAAGACGCTTTTCGGTAAATGGAATCTCGAAGTTAAATGCAGAAGAAGTCCCCAACTCCTTCAATCGCGCCGCCAACGATCGCAGCATTGCCAATATCGAGTCTGCGTCGAAAGAACCGAAATCGAGTATCTGTTCAAAATTTTGGAAAGATACATCCGGGAGCGGTCCTGAGAAGATGTCGGTGTCGTTGACCAGTATCCGCGGAGGAGAGGTGGTCGAGGTGCGGAAGCCTCCGAGACTTGCCACGATCGGCAGATCGGCATACAGTGAGCCTGTAAACGATAATTCGGCTAGGTCGGAGAAAGGATGAGCGCGGAGTTCAGCGATGGAAATATGCCCGTCTCCGTTGGGGTCCAACAATTGAGCACCGAGCTTCGCTTCCAACACGACACGCCCGTTCTGAATGCCAGCATCCAAAAACCCGACTTGGAACGCGGCATTCAGGTCGTAGGACTCGACGTAGGCTCGCACGGAAAGCTCGCGGACCTGAATGAAGATCGCCTCGTCGGTGTTGCCCAGACCGAGCTGCGCCAAGTCGACCCCCAGCGTGAAGTCAAGGTGGAATTCGCCGACAAGATTCACGTCCAGCGACAAGTCGAGCGGAACTCCCAAGTCGGAACCCATTGCCAAGTCCAGCGGCAACGGGCGGCTGGTTCTGTCGGTAAAGTCGATGTCGAAAAGCATCCGCGAGCCGTCCTGCCGAAAGCTAGTGCCCGCGAAGCCGTCGGCGAATGACTGGCCTCCCACCGATCGCAGAAAATCATCGACAGTCACGTCCGGGTTCGTAGCAAGCACGTCGGACGCCGGTTGCTTCACGCCAGTTTGGAGCGCCTCGGCGGGAGATACGAGGTCCGCGAGTTTCTTACCTCCCAAGCCGGGGATGGGCTGGTTCAACTGGGGCGAGCTTTGCACGCTTCCCAGCGAGTCGGAAATACTATTCAGGGCACTCTGCAAGGGCGCTTTCGCGGCCACAGGAATCGCGCGCGTCACTGGCGGCGGGCTGACTTGCGCGGTGAATTCGCCCACATAGCCGTCAAGAAAGCTTACCGGCTTGCCAGGCAAGTCCCAGGTGCGCGGATCGTTGTAGAAGATCTTCGTAACTTTTGCGCCAGACGGAGTTGTGGCACCGAAGACGACATCGAATTTGGCCAACACGTCCGCCAGTACGTAGGGATCGTTGGTGGCCGGGTTTCGATCCATATCGGGGTTGTCCACCCACAAGTTGGATACGACTCGCAGGTAGGTTTCTGTGAATTCGTCCGGATTCTCGGTCTCCGTGCTCAGCGAATCCGGCGACGCAAACGCCAATTCGAAGGATTTCGGCTCTGGGATGCCGAATTCAAGTTCGTGATCCAAAGTCAGAGTGCCTTGGTCCGGATCGGCAGCCACCACGCGACTCTTGAATTGGCGTCCAAACCGATCAACCCAGACTGCGAATGCCGGCAGATTCGGCTCGCTGGCCAGCGCCTGGGACAGACTGAGGATCCAGAATGGGTTGTCCACGACGGTCAGGCGGTTCAACGTGTTGCCTGCAGTGTGCCACGTTCCTGTTCGATACTGGATGTTATGGCTGTCGCCGGCGGGGTCGGTGGACGTCTTCGCTGCGAATAGCGTGACTCCGTTATTAATGCGAATTTTTGCATAGGGGAAACCAGATGCGTGGTTCGCTGGCAGCTCGTACGCAACCTCCAACCCCGCGTCGTATATCGTCCCCTTGCGGTATAC
>JBEBHM010000653.1:0-4933 GCA_040080875.1 Pirellula sp. | reverse complement strand
AAAAGCGTTGGGGAAATAGCTATGGATGAAGTACTACACCGCCAGTGGTTTGTAAATCGTCGCACTGCACTTTCGACGTTGGCGACTGTGTGCCTTGCGAACCGATTGCCGTCCTCCCTGGGACAGGAGCCCATCGCCAGCCAATCACTTGCGAAAGAGAATCTCAGGCCCGGTACTCGAGATTGGATGCTGACCAACACTCGCATTGACCCTTCGACCAAGTACCGATGCCCATGGGTTGAGGGCTACGCATCGCACGCGAGTATCCAGCCTGGAGAAACACTGCAGTTGATGATCAGTACCGCGTCCGCCGCCAAGGTCAATGTGGATATCTATCGACTGGGATACTATGGCGCGAGTGGCGGCCGACAAGTGGCAAGTCTGGGGCCTATCGCCTGCAAAGCACAACCCACGCCGACTCCCGGCGAGCATCGATTGATGAACTGCAACTGGCAGGTAACGACCGAACTCAAGATAGGTGGCGACTGGGTCAGCGGTGTCTACGTCGCAAAACTTACCGAGGATCGTGAAAGGCTTCAAAGCTATATTATTTTCATTGTCCGGGACTCTCGAAACGCCGACTTGGTTTTCCAATGCAGCGATCATACTTGGCAAGCTTACAACCGATGGCCATCGCAGTATTCGCTCTATGACGATGGCAAGAACCAATGGCACTGGGGCGATGCCTCGCGCGTCAGTTTTAATCGACCCTATGGCAAGTACTGTCAAATCCTTGATGCGCCTCTGTCCATCGGATCTGGAGAGTTTTTCCTTTGGGAATTCCCGTTTGTATTTTGGCTTGAGCGCGAGGGCTACGACGTTACTTACGTTTCCAATACCGATACCCATCGCGATCCAGGAACTGCTCTTCGAGGCAAGGGTTTTTTGAGTGTTGGTCACGATGAATATTGGACGATCGAGATGTTTCGCAATGTACAAAAAGCAATTGCGGATGGAGCTCATGTCGGATTTTTTAGCGGCAACGCAGTATGTGGTAAGATCGATTGGGACGAGTCGACTCGATCGATGCGTCGCGTCGGAGTGTTCGGACCTCCTGGCGGCACCCGCGAATTTTCATCGATGAGTTCTCTCAAGCACGAACGGCCGTATGCCAACGAGTTGATCGGAGCCCACAGCACAGGTCCGGTTACCGGAGGGGCTGATTGGGTGTGCAGTTTGCCAGATCATTGGCTCTACAAGAACACAGGCATGAAGCAGGGGGATGTCATTCCGGGCGTCATCGGATGGGAGTACCATGGCGATCCAGCTCCAATACCTGGACTTGAGATCATCGCAACGGGACCAACCCAATCGGGACCTGACAAGTTGAACGGTGGCATTTATACTGCGACCGTCTATCCAGGGCCAAAGAAAAATTTTGTATTCAATGCAGCAACTTGTTGGTGGTCCGATGGATTGAGTGCCCCGCCCGGTTACATCACGCCTCAAGTTTACATCTCGCCCAGAGGTGTTGATGCGCGAGTACAACAGATAACCCACAACGTGCTCCAGCGGATGGTTCACAACCCATTTTAGAACAATGGACTCCAATGGCTGAGGCCTAAATCCCATCGGCTTGCCCGATGGTACTTTAGGTTTCAAGCTACGGCGGCGGCCGCGCGCTTGATCCCATCGGTGTAGCTCGACTTGGTTTCGAAGTCGAGCGTCACACCGGCTTTGAGATAGAGTTTGCCGGCGACGATTTCGAAGCTGGCGGCGTCGGCTCCGCCGAGCGACAGCGTGTTGGTTCCGACTCCGTCGTCGGTGAGGGTGATTGTCGACAGTTCCGTCGCGGAAGCGGTGCTCGCGTTTTCGGCGAGGCTGGCGGAACTCGGGGTCAGTACCAGGGTGGGAACCGTGTTGAGCTCGTCGGCGCCGATGTTGGGCCGGGTGAGCGAACGAACTTGATCGTCGAAATCCTCAGTCACGCCGATGACCGGTCCGGCTCCGCTGGCCAGTGGGGTTTATGAAGAGAGGGTTCACGGCTAGGCTGGTGGCGTCCTGCCCGGTTGCGGCCTGCCACGCGCCGAGGCTGGTGCGGTCGGTGCCGTTGTAGAAGCCGAGCGGGCTGCTGCTGGCGCGCAAGATGTTGCCCCCCGCTGTCAGGAGGCGGTCTCACTTTCGTCTCAAATCATTCGATGGCTTTGTGATGAGCCTGAGGCGCTAGCCGAGCTTTATGATCGATCGGCTAGCGCCTCAGGCTCAATTAAGCGAATGATGTGTAATATCGGAAAGCGAGACGGCCTCTCAGGCCGGTGGGGTTCACGGTCGTGCCGCCGTAGCAGACGGCGTAGTGCTTGCCAGAAATTCCAGAAAAATCCGAAAATCAGAGAATCGGATATACAGCAGAATGGAAGACAGCAGAGTAACTTCTAGATGGATGTATCAAAGTTTTCTGGTGTCCGCCATTCTGTTGTCCAAAAACTAGGCGCTCCTCGCTGATCGCCATTCGAGTTCATCTCGGCGGAATCGGTACTTGTGGAACCTTTGCTTTGGTTTGAAAAGGCTTGGATCGAAGACGTGGATCAATCAAAATGCAGCGCGAGCGATGATTCATCGAAGAGGGGGGGTAATTGGTAGAATTGAATATCAATTTCGGATAGATTGGTTGAATTGCGTTGGGGTTCAGCAGTTAGGATTGCAATATGACTACAAACACACCATTAAGTCTTGCGTCAACGGTAGTCGAGAATCAAGAATTGCCTCTTGATATTGCGCCATCGGTGGACCATTTGGTGACGGAGGATGACACACCCGTGGACAATATGTTTTCGGAGAAACAGCAGCGATTGTTGACCGAACCGTTGTACTCGTCGTGGCAATCTCCAGTGCCATTTTTGGCACTTGCCAACGTCGGTCTCTTCCACGCGGTTCGCCTCCCCCCCTATGTACCTGACATGCTCCTTAGCTTGAACGCCCAAGCGCCTGCGAACTTGTTTCCTAAGTCGAATCGATCCTACTTCCTTTGGGAGTATGGCAAGCCACCTGATATCGTTGTTGAAATAGTTTCCAATAAAACAGGCAACGAGGACCCAGGGAAACTTGCCGGTTACGCAAGCATCGGAATTCATTATTACATCATCTATGATCCGGAGCAGTGGCTGGGAGCGGAACCCTTCCGATTCTACGAGTTGCGTGGTAGTGACTACTTTTTGTTGACGGGCGCGATACATTTCATGCCGAAGATAGGCCTGGGTGTAACGCTATGGAACGGATCATTCGAAAGGCATCAAGACCAGTGGCTTCGCTGGACCGATTTGTCTGGGAAATTGATTGCAACTGGCTCAGAGCGAGCAATCGAGGAACGACAACGCGCCGATGAGGAACGGCAACGCGCCGATGAAGAAAGACAACGCGCCGATGAAGAAAGACAACGCGCAGACGAGGAACGACAACTCGCGAACAAAGAGCGACAGCGCGCGGACGAAGCGCATCAGCGCGCCGAAAAACTCGCAGAACAACTCAAAAGATTAGGAGTTTCTCAAATCGAGTAGCATCGCTTACTCCCCCGACGGCAAACGAGTGTTTCGTGCCAATGGCAACAAAGGGACTGTGCTTAATCGAGATACTGGACAATCCTTGGGCAATGAGATTCGTTTCGATTCCAGCGTAAAGGACGCTTTCTTTTCGACGGATGGTTCGAGGTTGGTGGTTGCCGACTCAAACACAGTGACATTATTGGACACGGAAACGGGAACTTCGAGTACCGTTCATCGAGCGGTCAGTTTCTGCGGCACCCAACGTTCGTTCGCTATGGTTGCTTGAGTTCCGACGGGAGCATGGCCGCCACCTTCTCGGAAGACAACCGAATTCGAATATGGAGCTCTGACACGGGCGACTTGCTTCATTCGATTCAGCCAAAATCCACTGGTCCGATTATGTGGTTTAGCGAGAACTCTAAGCGAATCATGGTCTCTCCAGCCCCTGGACTCAATTCGAGTCTATGGATTCCGCAGTTCCATCTCGAGCCCAGGGACGTGAAACCTATGTCGAGTTGATGAGTGGCCAAGAGATAGACAGCACCGATGGCGTGTCCGACATCGACGCAGACACGTTTCGCGTTGAGCCTGAAAAGTACTTGCGTGCCTGGCGGGCGACGAGGGACTAAAGGAATGCTGGCCCCTAAGCCGGGTGGAAGGATGAAATCTACCGTAGTATGGGACCACTGTCCCGCCGATCTACTCGTTCGGGACAGTGGTCCCAAACTACCTTTGGTGTTTCTTAAGCAGCCGCTCGCCTAAGCGATCAACTCCTGTATGACTTGGCCGCCGAATTGGCTTAGCTGTTTGAAGCGGCCCGCGTGATAAAACGTCAGTTTGTTGTCATCCAGTCCCAGCAGCCTCAGCAACGTTACGTGAAAGTCGCGAATATGCGAGACTCGCTCGACCGCTTCCATCCCCAGTTCATCGGTGGCCCCGACGACATGACCGACTTTGACTCCGCCGCCAGCAAGCCAGATGGTCATGGCCTTCGGGTTATGGTCTCTCCCATAGGCAGTTCCTTGGCGAACTCCGTTGTCGGGTGTTCGACCGAATTCACCGCACCAAACGATCAACGTGCTCTCTAGCAGGCCGCGTTGTTTGAGATCTGCAATCAAGCCAGCGATCGGTTGATCCACTCCGCGAACCAAGTTGCCGTGGGCACGTTCGATATAATCGTGGCTATCCCAAGTTCCATTGTATAGTTGGACAAATCGGACACCTTTTTCGACGAGCTTGCGCGCAAGCAAACACTTGCGTCCGAACGCATCGGTGGTTTCATTTCCAATTCCATATAGATCTTTGGTGCGTTGATCTTCCGCGCTGATATCGAGAATATCGGGGACTCGGGCTTGCATTCGAAAAGCCAACTCATAATTCTCCATCCGGGCCAGCAGTTCCTTGTGCCATGGATGCGCCATCGCATGCTGCTGATTCAACTGCGATAGCAAGTC
>JBEBHM010000652.1:0-4939 GCA_040080875.1 Pirellula sp. | reverse complement strand
TACCAAACATGTCCAGACATGCGACTAATGTTTTCGCCAGTTTTGGCATCGGTGAGGTAGAGATCGTAGTCCGTAGCGCATGCAACGATGCGGTTGCCATCCGGACTAAAGGTCACGTCGGACAAATAATTCTCGTAAGGGTTGCTGAGATTCGGTCGATACTCCCAAATGGGCTCACCATTTGCAATGCGATAGAGTCGAATTGCGCTATCTCTCTCGGTCGCCACCACTGTTAATCCATCCGGTGAATAGTCCATGCGAACTAATGCGCCTTTTAGTTTTAGCCGCTGAATTTCTTTCCCATCCTTGGGATTCAAAATTGCGATTTCTTTTGGGTTCTCACTCAGCGAAATTGCAAGCGAATCACTCAAGGGAGAAAAACGCACGAGCGCATTCACGCCGTCGAAAGCCAAGCGATCTTCCTTCAGATATCGGCCCTCTCGCTCATGAGGTCTATTTTCGACCGACCACAACTCTTTACCGGCCCTGTCCAAAACGGATACTCCCGAGCTATTTCCGATGGCGATCCAACGATCATCATTTGATATGTCTATGCTCCGACAAGTACTGTGCGCAAAAGGGATTGTCCCATTGCTTTCAATATCAATCGAATTGGATCGGCGTCGGTCCAAGTCCCATTCCAGCAAAATTCCGCGATCACCGTAGCTCAAAAGCGCGCCGGTTTTCTTTGAAAAAACAAGGGGGCGATGTCCATACGCTGCGTTGCCACGATTACCCATTTCAGATTCTGACAAACTTATACTCCAACGTTGATCGCCGGATTGCGAATCCCAAATCGAAATCGAATCATCGAGCGACACAACATGCCGTTCGTCCGGAGATAATAGAAGTTGGCTAACCGATTCAGTGGGACGAAAACGTTCGTTACCGAATTCGAATTGGACTCCTTTGGATAGCTTGTCTTGAAGTGTTGCTTGAGTGGTTATACCCGGATCATTGCTCGGGGACTGTCCGATTGCAGCACCTAGAAAAAAACTGCAAAGCCACAACAGCGTTATGGCACAAGACCGACAATGTCTGCCTGAGCTCTTCTGTACAGTCACGATCCGAAATTCGGTTTTTCTCATTTCGAGTGCTTTTAGATTAGGGATTCTGACTATTTCTGAATTGCAGCAGCAGCTACCAACTCTTCAATCTCTTGGTCGGTCATGCGTTGTCGCGTTGCCTTTAACATATTCGCAAAATGTTCTCGTCCATAATCTTCGGACGGAAAGCCGATGTTATTGCCAGAATCCGGGAGGTTGGAGGTCGCAAGTTTCTTACCTGACGCATCTAGAATTACGAACCAGGGAATACCGCCGTTCGCACCTTCGCGGAGCCCCCTCATGATCTCGATCGCACCGGTCCATCGGTGGTCCATCTTGACCCAGACATAGTCCTTTTCCCATTGCCGATTAGCCAGTAATAGGCGACTGAGCATGTGGCATGGCCCACACCAAGTTGCCGTCTCTTGAACCAGTACTCGCTTATTTTCTCGCGTCGCTGTCGCGATCGCCTTTTCCAGAAGGTCACGACCGTCGAGTGGCGTCGTCTTGTACTTATCAAGTTCAGCGAATAGACGTGGTTTCGATAGGTGAGTATCGACACAGATCTGTCCTGCATCAATCTTCGCGACCATTTTTCCTGCATAATCCATTACAACCAATAAAAACTCACCATTTTGTTTCAACGACGGCAATTCGAGAGCTGTAGCAAGCGATTTCGCCGGCTCAAATCGTTCGTTATCCGTTGGGATTGCCATGAAGCGAAAATCATCTCGATAAGGGCCGAAGTCCTGATCCTCAAAGCGAATTTGCATCAATGTATGCACGCGAGGGTCCTTTGGCTCGGCAAAGACAATCAGTAGGTTCTGATTCACATTCTGAACGAGCTGCTTTGCCTTTTCATATCTTTCCAGCGGCGTACCTGATACTTCAAAGGCACTCTTGATCTGTTCTTCGAGCGTGGGTGGCACATAGGGTTTTGGTGCCGTGGGCGTTTTCAGTTCACCGAGATCGAGTTTTTGCCCAGCTTGGACCATGACATTTGCCACCTTCAGCACGTAGCCACCCGGATGTTCAAATAATGTGCATTCATAGTCCCAGCCGGATACCAAGTTCGGCAATAAAAACTCGCCTTTCGAATCGGTTGTTACGACCTTGCCAAATCGTGATGTCGAGAATCTCTTGTGATCGTCTTGAATTTTGACTCCATAGATGAGCTTCACGCCAGCGGATGGTTTCGAACCATCTTCTGTCATTAGACGCCCCGTAGCGCTGCCGAGTTTAGATAGTCGAAGCACTACAGCTGTGGACTCGGCCTCAATCTCCGAAATGGCGCCTAAAGTTGCATCAGTATTTGTCACGTGAAGGAAGGTTCGCTCCGAAAACCGTGAGACTTGAAACTTCCCTTCGGTGGTTGTTGAGGCTTGCCAGTCATTATGTTGTTGAAAGTTGCGTGAAACGGCTTGAACACATGCTCCATCGATCGGCTCGTTCGTTTCGTCATCGAACACAGTGCCCGTGAATAGCGATTTGGAATAGACTTCGATCCGCAGGTTGACACGCTTTTCTTTCTCTCCATCAATGGTGAACTTCTCTGCATCCATACCCTGAACAAAAAGATTGTAGTTTCCGTCTCCCACGAAGAATTCAAATCCACCATCCTCTCCGGACGTCGCGTTAAGTTGTCGCATCGGGGAGACCCAACGGTTTGATTTCTCAGGGTTAGGCAGGGTACCTTTGCCCATTTTGCTTAAGTCGATCCCGTGATGCGTTAAGTAGATAAACTTTTCAATTACTGGTTCTCCAGTTGCTTTGTTCAGTACCTGTCCAAAGACTCTGGTCGCGCGACTGAGAACGAAGTCGTGTTCATCTACCTCCTTGTCGGGCATTACCGCGAAACCGGACTGAGATGGAGCAGACCATTTTTCATCGACAACGTACAGTAGGTAGATCTGATTCGGTGCCGCCATAATCTCATATCGACCTAAGTCATCGGTTTTTGATTCGCCGCGAAAACCGTCCATCGAGTAGCCCGCTCCAGACGCCGCGATTGCAATACCAGTAGCAGGCTTTCCATCGGGAAAGGTCACCGTTCCACGAATCGGAATGAGCCGTTCCAGCTGCATATGCAACTTGCCCGTGTGTGTTTCTGGATCATAGTTGCCCCGTGAATGCACGAAGCCTTTGGCGTTGGGCCACACGGTGGTGACTTCGGTTTGCCATACAGGAAACCAGTTGAATGCCACGGTTCCTGAAGAATCTGTGCTCGACATAAAGCAATCTGCAAAATAACTGAGATTCATCTGTTCATCACGTTCATTTTTTCGCAAAAGCCAGACATACGATTGCACGTCAGAAATCGGTTGTTTCTCCTCATCAGTAATGTGAATGGAGAGCGGAGATGCTCCATTCAATGATAGAATCTCAACAGATTCCATGGGGAACTGTGGTTTCCGAGCAAGATGATCGCCCGCCTGATCTCGCGGCACCTTGTAGACTTTATAGTCCAGTCCTTTATGATCTTTCCATGCGACGACGGATTGAATGGACTCAGTTTCTGGTAGTTGAATGATTGCCATTCCGCTCGCATCGGTTGAAGTCGGGCCGATGGTGATTGGATAATTGAGTTGGATTGCGACTTTTGCATCTTGAATTGGCTTGCCATTCTCATGGACTACCTTGATTCGAGCCGACTTGGCTGCTTCGAGGCGAACCTCAATCGCATCCTGACTGGTTACTTTCTCGGTTTGCGGGTCGCGATAAAACCCTTTCGATGAACCATCGCTAGAACTCGCAGAAATTCGCAAACTATGTACTTTGTTCTCGTCGACCCGCAATTGTATTCGAAAGGCACCTGTGTCGTCCGCTGTTGCGATTGCATCCACCTCGTCTGTCCAACTAACAAAATGCACTTTTGCTCCTGCGGTTGGCTCTCCTGTGGCGTTAAGTACTTTGCCCGCGATGGTGAACGGTGCAGCATTGGGCTTGCCAAGTTTCTGTCTAGCACGGTCTTCTTCTTTTTGGTCCGACGACTTCCCAGACGGCGCTTTATTATCCTCGCGGGGAACTAGCGTTGTCGGTGAGGGAACTTGTGCGAAAGCCAAACCGCAGCCCAACAGTAAAGAAAAAACTATCAGGCCAGCCAGAAACTGCTTCTTAATTCTCAGCTCAATGGGATTTGTTCGCTCTTGGCCGACTACCTTAGTCGACGTCGCAATGTCATCAAAAATCATCTCTCGCAAGATTGTCATTTTTCGCCCCATAAGATGGATGGATGGGTTCCACAAGAAAAACTCGCGACGATCGCCTGCGTCCCGCAGTCAACTGATCGCTGAATGTGCGCAAGTTTGTGAGCAAGAAGACTGCGAAGTTGGTCGCGATGCAAATATGCATTGGTTCAGACGCAAATGAACGACACGTGTCGGCAATCGAAAATATCAGAACCGATAGGTATCGTCAACATTTTTCCAATAATGTCTTCATGCACTCAGATCAGCTTTGGGCGGTGAGAGCCTTCAAGAGACGCAAACGTGCAACTCTTCAATACGTCATTTGAAACCTCGAACTTCTCACGTGCAAACTACTGGCGCTTCGGACATGGGGCGATACCTGCGGCGGCGATGGGTGGTGTCGATTCGTTGGCAGCCTAAAGTTCGCCGCCGTCCGAAGGGAGCAGGAAGGCGGGGGCGTCGACGCCAGCTAGCCAACGAGTCTCGTTCACGCACCGACACAAGGTCGGTGGGGTCTGTCCATCACTACAAAGGTACGGTGGGGCCATTCCTACTTCCTACTTCCTACTCCCACTTCCTACTTCTACTTCCTACTTCTACTTCCTACTTCTACTTCCTACTTCTACTTCCTACTTCTACTTCCTACTTCTGCTTCCTACTTCTACTTGCCTTGCATGGCGGGGAACATTTCGCGTGCCATTTGGA
>JBEBHM010000651.1:0-4940 GCA_040080875.1 Pirellula sp. | reverse complement strand
TCTGCCAAGCGATCGTGAGAGGGCACGGAGGCACACTCACCGTCGAAAGCCAAATCGGCAAAGGCAGTTGCTTCCAAGTCACACTGCCACAGCATCAAACACTGTCCTAAGTCGCAACGGTGGCAGGATCTCAAATGTGCGTTGAGGCCTCAATTCCTATCGCCACGCTCTTGGTCCGATAACGACTCGAGAAATGAGTTGTGGGTCAATCGCATTCGCGTCTGTCGAAAAGCTGCTTTTTGAAGCATCAGACGCATTGGAAATCGGCTAATGCTGCTCAACGGACTTGTTCGGTGGCCACCGCGTTTGTGGTTTGCGCTTTGCCTATTCTTTCGCTACGACACTTTGCTATACTCAGCGATGTAAACCATTTTCTAAGACCATCCTTTAGGAAACGAATCATGATCAAGCACAGGGGCAACGTCGCTTCGTTCTCAGTGTTTTTCTTGGCGGTTGGTTGGCTCGCCGCAGACGACTCGGTGAGAAAAGTGGCGCCTCAGACGGAGGAGCAACAATTGCCCTTCGCGATGCATTCCAAGATGAAACAGCTTCCACGAGTCAGCGTAGGCCGAGTGGACGCAGAAATCGTTGGCACCGACAACCGAGCGATTCAAGCGGCAGTCGATTACATAGCCGGGCTTGGCGGCGGCACAGTTGAGATTGGACCGGGAGAGTATCTGATGCGAGATTCGCTCCATTTGCGGTCCTACGTTACTGTACGAGGGACGCTCGATAAAACGATTTTGCGAAAAGCCGACGGTGCTGTTTCGCCGCTGGAACTTGACGGTGACTTCGGAGAGCAACAGATCACGGTGCGAGACGCCACGGGATTCGAGGTCGGCAGCGGTGTCGCCATTTGGGACAATTCCGCTGGCGGATTTCACACGACAGTCGCGCGCATTACCGGTCGGAACGGAAACACCTATTCGATCGACAAGCCGCTAATGGCCGATTGTATGGTCCACAACAAGGCCCAGGCTGCGACGGTCTTTCCAGTTGTCAGTGGCTACGACTTGCGGGATGCCGTTGTCGAGAATCTGGTGATCGAAGGCAGCAAACAAACCAACGTACTTCTCAATGGATGTCGCGGCGCCGGAATTTTTCTTTATCGCGGGTACGGCACTGCAATTCGGCGTTGTTCGGTTCGTAATTACAACGGCGACGGATTCAGCTTCCAGCAGTCCAACGACGTAACAGTCATGGGCTGTGTCAGCGACGGCAACACTCAACTGGGTATTCACCCAGGCAGCGGATCGCAGCGACCGACGGTGCGTGACTGTACGGCGAGAAACAATGGGACAGATGGATTGTTCCTTTGTTGGCGAGTGCGGCACGGTCTATTTGAAGACAACGTACTGGAGGGGAACGGACGTTTTGGCATTTCGATTGGACACAAAGATTCGGACAACCTGATTCATCGAAATCGCGTGTTGCGGAATGGCCAGGACGGCGTGTTTTTCCGAGAAGAATCATACGGCATGTCTGCTCACCGAAATCATTTGAAGAGTAACGTGATCGAAGACAACGGTGAGAAGGGGTCTGCGGCTGGGATACGGATTCGAGGTGAATCCGACGGACTGGTGTTCGAGAACAATACGATTCGCGACACAAGGCAGGAATCATCACAAACTCAGACGACCGGCGTGCTAATCGAAAAGAAGGTCGGTAATGTGAGTTTGGAGGGAAATCAAATCAACGCCAAAAAGTCGATCGAAGACCAACGTGCAAAGCCTCCCGAGCCTGATCGCAAAGATTGATTTCGAACCAATAAATTCTCGATTGTCAATTGAACTTGGAAGTTCTGAATTGATGGGTGGACGAGATGTTCGGTCATGACATTGGCTGGATTTCCCAATAAAACCTTTGCAAAACGGCTTATCAATTGAATTGTCCGGAGTTACTATCGAGCGAATGTGTCGACCAATACGCCAAGTTCGACGATGACTTTCGACGATGACTTTCGACGATGATTATTTAAGATGGAGTTACCTTTGAGATGAGATTATTCGCGTTTGCAATCGCGGTGTTGGGATTCCGGAATGCCACTTGTAAGAACTAGGGGCCTGTTTATTGTGGCGCTGGTGATAGTTCGAATACTATTGTCATGCGAAATCGCAGTTTGCGAACAGAATTTTACTTCCTCTGGTGTGGTCCAGATGTTTGGCGTCCATGAGGTCGTGCTATCAGGCGATGGTAGCGCCGCGAACCCCTTGGACACAATCGCAACCGTTACATTTACGCCCCCTTCCGGCGCAAAGAACTCCAAGACAGCTGACGCTTTCTATGACGGAGAGGATACTTGGCGAGCGAGAGTCTACGTCAACGAAGTCGGCGGGTGGAAATGGAACTCAGAGAGCTCAACCGACACCGGACTCAACGGAAAATCAGGCGAGTTTACAGCGGTAGCGTCCAAGCTGCCCGGAAGGCTCCTGCCTCATCCTAAGAACTCACGACACTGGATCAAGGAAAAAGGTGAGTGGTTCTTAAACCTAAACGATACCGCTTACTTCTTACTCTGCGCTCGAGATGGCAACGGCGACGTAGTCTCCGATGATGAAGCCGTTCAATATGTTCGCGATGATGTCGACAGAGGCATCACTTCCGTTCGTTGTTTTCTCACAAGTAGCGGCTCAGGTTTTGCCGAGTCGAAAGACTTGTGGTTGGGTTGGTTTTTCCAAGACGGAAATCTTGCTAAATTCCGGCTCGATAATTTCCAATGCACTGACCGACGACTGCAAATGCTCCTCAACATGTATCCCGATGTAGCAGTTCAACTCATCTTGTTTCCGCTCGAAGCGTACAATCGCGACGATCGCTTCTGGGCTTCCATGACGATTGCTCAGCGCGAGCGACTTCTTCGCTATTTAATAGCCCGCTTCGCTGCCTATCCACAATTGTTTTGGCTGATAACCAACGATGCTCACTACGGGCCAAAGTTTCCAAACAATAACGCTATGGTTCGGGAAATCGGCACCTACCTACGTGAGCATGATCGCTGGCAACATCCGCTTTCAACGGGACATGCTCGCATGGTACCCTATTTTTTCGGCAATGAAGACTGGTCGACGTATGTTCATGTTGAACTACTACATGACTTGGGTGCTAAACAATATGACCAATATCACAAATTGAAGAAGCCAGTGTTTTTGGGTGAGGACCGATACGAGCAGGATCATGGCCCAAGCCGTGACCCGATACATATGCGTTATTGGCAGCGACGACTGTACTGGTCCTGGCTATTGTCAGGTGGGTCGGCCAACTACGGCGGTCGCTGGTGGACTGTGCAGCCTGTTAGCGAAACGGGAGTCCGAACGGCTACCTTTCATCAACGCAAACAAACCACGTTTAGCAAACCACTCACGGGGCTCGATTCTGTAATTCACATTCGAGAGTACTTCAAGAACCGTAATATTGAACTTTGCGATTTCGAGCCCGATCCTAGTCTTGTCAAAGATCCGACGGTTCAAGACGCCATGCGTGCTCCCAAGGCAATGCGTCGCGACAAAAGCGAGTTTCTGATCTATCACCCGAGTGCTGCGGAAGATGGTGCAAACGCCCACGGTGATGATTCGAATCGACCCAAGATCGTGGTGGATCTAAACTCTGCCATTGGGGAGTATGAAGTCGAATGGTATCGAGTGATTGATGGCGTATCAAAACAGGCAGACAGCATAACCGGAGGCACAGCAATTCAACTGACATCCCCTTGGATAGGACACGACGTGGTTCTTCGTATGGTTAAAAAATAGACCTGGAATCTCAATGCGCGTTTGAAAGCCTAGCCAAAGACCCCTTCGATTACTTGCCCTGCGTCTTCGACCCCGATGATTCGTTCGTCGCGTCCGCTGTTTGGAAAGGTTAGCTGGTTTGCATCCAGTCCGAACCCGCGCAGAATAGTTGAATGTAGGTCTCTGACGGAATAGGGACTCTGTTCTGCAAAAAGGCCCAATTCGTCGGTTGCTCCCAGCGCTTTTCCACCGTGCACGCCGCCACCAGCCATCCACATACTGAAGCCCAATGCATTGTGGTTGCGCCCAGCATCGATTCGCTTTCGTCCATTGCCGGCATCAAACATGGGCAAGCGTCCGAATTCTCCACACCATACGATCAATGTTCGCTCTAGCAATCCGCGGGCCTTAAGGTCGGCAATCAATCCCGCAATCGGGCGATCCGTTCTTAAGGCATTGAAACGATGATTTTCTGCCAGTCCGACATGCGCATCCCAACCCTCTTTTGGCTTTGCAACACCGTTAAAGACCTGCACAACTCGGACCCCTTTTTCTACCAATCGACGGGCGATAAGGCACATCCGCCCATATTCTTCGGTTTCCTTCTCATGGAGTCCGTACAATCGTAGAGTTGATTCGGACTCGTTGTTCAGATCGCCGATGGCCAACGTCTCGTGCTGCATGCGGTAAGCCATCTCGTACGTAGCTATACGATTATCCAATTGGGATTGCCCCGGACGCTGCATTTGATGCGATCGATTCAGTCGCTGCAGAAGATCAATCGTTTGTCGCTGAGTTTTAGCTAAATGGCTCGGGGGAAGCAGATCGAATATTGGCGTACCGTGGTGCCTAAAATGCGTGGCACTGTAAGCCGATGGCATGAAACCTCCTTTGTAGTTGGCGGATCCGCTGTACGGCCCAACGTTGTAGAGAACTACAAACCCGGGCAAGTTTTGATTCTCCGTTCCAAGACCGTAGGTGATCCAAGACCCAAGGCTAGGTTTGCCTTCGATCAAGGCACCGGTGTTCATGCTCAGCGATGCTGGGGCATGATTGTTGCTATCGGCTACCATGGAACGAATGATACAGAGCTCATCAACGTGCTCAGCAACATGGGGGAACAGTTCCGAAATCCATAGTCCACTTTGGCCATGCTGTTTCCAACGAAAAGGGCTAGCCATCAACTCAAATCCATAGCTGAGCGTGTTCTGG
>JBEBHM010000650.1:0-4942 GCA_040080875.1 Pirellula sp. | reverse complement strand
CCGCAAAGATATCGGCTTCGAGAACTCGACGTTGTATGCTGGATGCCGGAATAGAGCGAAGTTCCTCGCCGGTTACGATCTTCGGAGAATCGATGCCGACACGTCGGCTGATGGCGGTCGCCACAACGCGATTGTCTCCAGTGATGATCTTAAGGCCAATGCCGAGATCGCGAAGCTGTTGAATGGTATCCCTAGCGTCGGATTTCGGTGGGTCCGCAAAGACCAGGAAACCGACAAAAGTCATGTTGCATTCGTCCTGCTTACTTATTTTCGTCGCATCGCACTCTCGCATTGCGATGCCGAGGACCCGCAAACCATCGCAACTCAGCTGATGAAATTTCTCATCGATGGCCGCTCGATACGAATCGATTTCTACAGACGATTCATCGGGTAATTCGACATGGGTACAGCATGCTAGGACTTGCGACAAAGCACCCTTGGTGATGATCTCCTTGCGCCCTTTGGTTTCGACTCGAACACTCAGGCGTTTTCGTATGAAGTCGTACGGGATTTCATCGAGCTTCGTGATGTCCGTTTCGTCCACGGCGCACCGTTCCCGGATCGCAATGTCGATGGGATTGGGAAACCCCGTTTGAAGTTTGGCATTGATGCAGGCCAACCGCTCCACCCGTTGACTCGATGCTCCGAGTATATTCAGAGCTCCGTGCCAACGAATGGCACCCTCCGTAAGGGTACCGGTCTTGTCCGAGCACAACACCGTCATGCTCCCGATATTTTCGATCGCGAGAAGCTGCTTAATGATTACCTGCTTTTTCGCCATCGCGCTGGCACCGGTGGCAAGAACAACACTGGTTACAGCGGGCAACAACTGAGGTGTCATTCCGACGGCGAGAGCAAGTGAAACCAGGAATGCGTCGACTAACGGCTTGCGTTGAATGCCAACTTTGACGGCGAACACGACGACTGTGATCAACAAGACGATCTTGATCAAGAGCAGTCCGAAATGCCGCACACCACGCTCGAATGCGGTCTCCGAGTTACGCCGTTTGAGTCTCGCGTAGATCTTCCCAAGTTCCGTTTCCGCCCCAGTGGATACAACCACAGCTGTTCCGTAGCCGCTCAGGACGTAGGTTCCCATGTGCAACGTGTTCTGGCGCGCCGCTAATGGAGTGTGTTCAGGGAGAGCTTCCAGGACCTTTTCGACCGGGAAACTCTCACCGGTTAACGCAGCTTCGTTTACGAAAAGATCCTGATCTGTCAGAAGTCGGGAATCGCCAGCGATCATGTTGCCCGAACGAAGCACCAGGATGTCACCAGGAACGACGGACTGCAGTGGGACGCTCGTTTCTTCACCGTTTCTAAGTACCGTGGCTTGAGTCTCGATCATGCGAAGGAGTTTTTCAACCGCATCCGCAGCGTTCCATTCCTGCCAAAATCCAAGTAACCCGCTAGCAATCAGAATCAAGACGATGATGCATCCATCGGGCGCATCGGAGATAGAAAAAGAAGCCCCGGAAGTGATCGCGTCGGAGTAGGAAAGCGCAAATACTAGGACGGCTGAACAAAACAGTAGCAACAGGATCGGGCTTCTGAATTGATTGACCAGCAACTTGGTCGCGGTGTTGCGCTTTGGCTGAATAGGTTTCAGAAACTCAAGTCGACGCTGTGCCTCGGCGCTGGATAAGCCATGCTCTGTCGAATCGAGACGATTAAGGAGTTGCTGCGACTCGATGGCGTAGAATGCTTTTCGTTCTGGGCACTTGTCCATTCGATCGGTTATGCGTTACGCATGCGAGTTGCCGTCTTGAATGAAAATCGAATTACTCATCTGGAAAGTGGCCTCGATTCCCATGCGATGACTTAGGTTCTGGAAGCTCTGTCATGGTGGCTTCGGTTAGGAGTAGCGTTCCTGCCACCGACACAGCATTCTCTAGTCCCAATCGGACGACCTTCGTGGGATCAATGATTCCCGCTTCCACAAGGTCGACGTATTTCCCCGTTGCAGCGTCCAAGCCAATGTTGCCGGTGGAAGCCCGCATTTGAGCAACGACTACGCCACCATCGAACGATGAGTTCTCTGCAATCTGACGAGCCGGCATCTCCAAAGCCCGCTTCAGCATTCGAAAACCTGTTCGAACATCACCTTCCACTTTGGGCTCTGCTTTCTCTAAAGCGTCGATGGCTCGAATCAGAGTCAGACCTCCACCAGGAACAATCCCTTCCGACATGGCCGCTTTCGTTGCGCTAATGGCATCGTCGAGAGCCTCCTTAATGCTCTTCATTTCCGCTTCGGACGGAGCACCGACTCGCAATACGGCAACTCCGCCTGATAGTTTTGCCAATCGTTGTTGGAGCTTCTCTTTGTCGTAATCCGAGGTCGACTTGTCGATCATCCGTCGCAATTCCTGACAACGCCCCTCGATCGCCTGCTTTGATCCCGTTCCACCGATGATCGTAGTCGTGTCCTTGTCGCAGACGACGCGGCTGGCGGAGCCCAAGTCAGACACTTTGACGCTGTCGAGCGCGACTCCCAAATCGCCGGAAATGAACTTGGCACCCGTCAAGACGGCGAGATCCTGAAGCATCGCTTTGCGATTGTCCCCGTAGCCAGGCGCCTTGACCGCAACACAAGACAGGATCCCACGTATCTTGTTGACAACCAGCGTTGCCAAAGCGTCACCGTCGATATCCTCAGCAACGATGAAAAGCGATTTGCGGAGCTTGGCAATCTCTTCGAGCAACGGCAACAGATCCTTGATATTCGAAATCTTTTTCTCAAACAACAAAATCGCCGGCTCCTCGACCACCGCTTCGGCTCGTTCTAAATCGCTGATAAAATAAGGCGAGAGAAACCCCCGATCAAATTGCATCCCTTCGACCACTTCTAGCGAGGTCTCCGTTCCCTTGGCTTCTTCCACCGAAACCACACCTTCGGCCCCAATCTTTTCCATCGCATCTGCGACCAAGTCCCCCAATTCACAATCGTTGTGCGCCGAAATCGTAGCGATCTGAGCCTTTTCCTTGCGGCTCGTGACTGGCCGTGAAAACGACTTCACGGTTTCCACCACAACGACCAGGGCGGCATCCAGACCACGTTTCAGGTCGATCGCACTTGCTCCAGCGGCAATGTTGCGAAGTCCCTCGGCGAAGATGGCATGGGCCAGAATCGTCGATGTGCTGGTGCCATCGCCAACCGCATCACTCGTCCGCTCGGCGGCCTCTCGCAGCATGTGTGCTCCAAGGTTCTCTTCTGGGTCCTCCAGTTCTATCTCCTTGGCAATCGTCACGCCATCGTTGCAAACCAGTGGCCGCCCAAACTTCTTGTCGATCAATACACACTTCGATCGAGGCCCTAAAGTAACGCGAAGCGAGTCCGCTAACGCTGTTGCCCCACGCAGAAGTTTTTCGCGAGCATCTGCACGAAACAACATATGCTTTGCTGTCATCTCTGATCCCTTTTCCTTGGATGGCGTATTGGCTTGTAGCGAAATAGTAAGTCGCTCGAATTGGAACGCCCAACATGTTGTGCATCTTCTGTGCCAATTGCAAATGAGACTGCATCGGTGATGAGCACCAATTAAATGGAATGCTTTTTGCTGTAACGCTTCAATGAATCGAATTCGATTAGCATCATCGAGTCCCGGGGAGTCGCAAAAGGTTTGGCGTACTACGCGTAGGGCACCAAACAGCGGCTCGGAAACACGCGGCTACATGGGAAAGGTCCATCGGTTCGTCGCCTAAATACACATTTGGGTTGGGGGTACAACAAACATGAAAACGGATAAGGAATTGCAACACGACGTACTCGAACAGTTGGAATGGGAACCGAGTATCAATGCCACTCAAATCGGGGTTGCTGTCAAAAGTGGGGTAGTCACTCTTACGGGTTCGGTTCCAACGTATGCACAAAAGGAGAGGGCGGAGCATGAAACCAAAGTCGTGCACGGAGTGCGAGGTGTTGCGAATGAGATCGCAATCAAGATCTCAGACATCCTTCAACGAGACGATACCGACATTGCAACTGCGGCGGTTGAAGCGCTTCGATGGGACACATCTGTGCCGGACGATCACATTCAAGTGTCCGTTTCGAAAGGATGGGTTACTTTGGAAGGGAATTTAAAGTGGCAGTTTCAACGAACGACCGCCGAAAACAATGTGCGAAGATTAGCCGGAGTTCGTGGCGTTACCAACTCGATCAAGCTCAAGGCGCCGGTAACTTCGAGTGATATCAAGAAAAAAATAGAAGCAGTGTTTCGACGTAATGCGGAGCTCGACGCTCGACGAGTCGACGTCACAGCTCACGACGGCAAGGTCGTTTTGCATGGCAATGTGCGATCCTGGGCTGAACGCGATCAAGCGCAAAAAGCTGCTTGGGCTGCACCAGGTGTTGTACAAGTGGATAACCAGCTTTGCGTGACACCATGACACGCACTCGAAACGAAATGGATTTGTCGCGTGGCAAATCAGTTTTGTCTGTTCAAGTTTTGGTGCTAAGTACTTTCTCGTTGATAAGGAATTTAAAGTGAGTACCAGTCTCTCAACTCGCGTTTCGCAAGCTCTCCGTCCTTTGTTTGCTCGCGACCCCTTTGAAAATCTTCAGCAAGAGATCGATAGCCTGTTCGATCGAATGCGCACAAATGGCAATGGGGATTTGTCCACAGGGCTAATCTCGCCGTTGGTGGATGTCTCGGAAAAGGACGACGCCATTGAGATCCGCATGGATGTGCCTGGCGTTAAAGCCAATGAGATCGATATCCAAATCTGCGGAGACACCATTCGCATTAGTGGTGAACATAAGGAAGAGAAGGAAGAAAAAGGAAAGACGTTCCATCGTATCGAAAGACGGAGCGGCGCATTCTCACGCTCTCTGGTTCTTCCCGCTGCTGTCAAGGAAAAGGATGTGTCCGCTGGGTGCAAGGAAGGTGTGCTCACCATCCATCTTCCAAAAGCAGAAGTAGCCAAGACGCAGTCCGTCAAAGTG
>JBEBHM010000067.1:0-18142 GCA_040080875.1 Pirellula sp. | reverse complement strand
GCGATCATCGCAAATCCAACGGCGAGCGACAGCGGCAAGAACATTTCGCGAGGCGCGCCTTGCATGAAGAACGTTGGAACAAATACCGCAAGGATACTGAACATGGCCAAGAGTCGCGGGACAGCCGTTTGTTGGTTGCCGCGTAGTACCGCCATCCCCACCGAGGGACTCTTTCGAAGTTGTGAATGAATATTTTCGATCTCGACCGTCGCTTCGTCCACCAGAATGCCGACCGCCAATGCCAAACCTCCTAAAGTCATCAGATTGATGGTTTGTCCGCTCAGCCAAAGCCCAACTACGGACGTTAGGATAGCCAACGGAATGTTAAGCACCACGACCAGCGCGCTTCGCCAATCTCGCAAGAAGACCAGAACGGTTAGCCCAGTCAGCAAGGCGCCCAACAATCCCTCGCTAGCAAGGCTGGATATGGCACGCGTGACGTAGGGAGACTGATCGAATTGGAATGCGACCTGAATGTCGCTAGGAAGCTCCTTTTGCATCTTGGGCAACGCTTGTTTTATCTCACCGATGACGTTCATCGTGGAAGCGTCGGCTCGCTTCGTAGCCAAGATATAGACAGCGCGTCGACCATTGGCGAGCGCATAACCTGTGGTCACATCCGCCGAGTCCTCAATGCTGCCCAGGTCTCGCAGGTAGACAGTCTGTGAACCTGTCTTGAGCGGAATTTGACCCAGATCACGGATATCGCGAATCATGGCGTTGCTCGACACCGAGGGATAGCTCTCGCCGATACGAACATTGCCAGACGGATTGATCGTGTTGCCGCGCGTCAAAGCATCGATTACGTCGTCCGGCGAAAGGCCATAGGCTCGCAATCGGTCAGGGTTCGCACGGACAACGAGGCTACGTGCGGATCCACCAAACGGTGGTGGTGCGGAGACACCGGGTAACGCAGAAAACATAGGTCGGACCTTGAACAGCGCCTGGTCCTGTATCTCGGCGACTGTTTTCGTTCCACTGGACAAGACTAGATAGCCAACCGGTACGCTCCCGGTATCAAATCGCATCACGAAAGGCGGGACCGTTCCCGGGGGCATCATTGCCCGCGAGCGGTTCACGTAGTTGATCGTCTCGGCCATCGCCTGAGACATGTCCGTCCCAGGATGGAAAATCAACTTCATCAGCGCCGTACCTTGGACATTTCGACTCTCCACATGGTGGATTCCATTGATGTACAAAAAGTGGTACTCGTAATAGTTGGTCAGCAGCCCTTCCATTTGGGCCGCATCCATTCCGCCATACGGTTGGCAGACGTAAATCACTGGCAAATTGAGGGATGGGAAGATATCGATGGCCATCCGCTTGATGGGTAGTTCGATCCCCTTTTGCTTAAGCCAATCATCGACCGATTTTGGACGCAAGATGCTGGCGCCGACGAGAATCATCGCGATCAACGCCACGACGATGGTCTTTGGGCGCCTAAGCGCAAAATGGATAGGATTCATAGTGCCAACATCGATGGAGTCGAAAATCGCTCATCGCCGATACGCGAGTCATCGTCCCAATTGTAATCCAATTTCAGACTAGCACGCCGAGTGTGACCATGCGGCGCACGGGCACCATCGTCTAATCTGCAAGATTCTTCATCACTCGCGACAGAATGTCTGGACCTGGCACTTCCTGAAATTCATCCTCGTTGGCAGCGGCCCAATCGATTGCGAGTACCAGTGGAACATAGGGTATGAATCGCGAGGGACCCTGAGGACTCAAGCGTATCAGGGCACTGGAAAGCCGCACCAAAACTGGTACTTGGCGAACCGATTCTGGTGTCGGTCGAGCGCATCTTTCGGATGGGGTTGTGACTAGATATTCCCTGCAGGCGACGGGCCGATCCGGATGGATGGAGCAAGATTCCTGTTCTAGGAAAGGACATGGAATTCCGAGTCGAAAATAGTCGATACCAAGAGTGGCGTTGGCCTCATCAGGAAACTGCTCTGGGTTCCGTAACACCTCTAGAAGTTTTGCTTCGGCCAGTTTTTCAATGGCAGCTTTGAATCGATTTCGGATCTCCGTGCGCCTCGGTTCAGGCATCGCGTCCACCAGCTCGCTCAACTGCCGGGCTTCCAGGCGGGAAATAGGAACTAGTTGCCGGCAGCACGCGCCACAGCCTGCTTTGCATTGGATCGTTTTGCCATCCGCTTCGTCCTGCATGACAGCCAAATTGACAAACGCGTTTGACATCTGTTGCAGCACAGGCAGCATACGTCGCGGGTGGATCGGTATCTTCGGAAGAGTGACCGTCATTTCGCGAAGCTGCCCATTCACCCGGAAGGCAATATTGCCAGTCACCCAATTGCAAGGATCATCTAGTTCGTCTGACATCATACCCACCGGTACTGAAAGGACTCCAATACACTTACTTTGCCAGTTTGAATGAGTCTATCATAGGTGAAGGTCGCTGTCGTACACCTGATCATTTTGGGATCAGTGGCAGTGCACTAACGACCGGTTTTCTAAGCAAAACCGGACCCGGCGCGTTCCAGCTGATGTTGCGCAACCCTGATTCTTGGTTGTGACAAAGTACTAGCCTAGCCAAGTATTTTCTACGTGACAAGCGAGCGATGAAGATAGATTCACGGCTCCGACCAATTCGTCAACTCCGTTTGAAGCTGTCCGAACTACGGTAAGCACCAGCGGTTTTGCGGAGCAAAACCGCTTCGTTAGGTTAGCCACGTCAAGTCGGAGACGAGATCATCGATTCCTAATAATGCATCCGATGTGGAATCCTCGTCGTCGTCACTGTTTTCATGGCACATCGTCGACCAATCCAGCTCATCCACGGCCAGCGACGTTCCGACTGCTCCAGAGACTTCGGTTATGTACTGGTCAATCGCGAGCAGCTCTTCCGACTTCGAGGAACCGACACTTGGAGACGTTTGCTTGGTCGCATCGACAGCTGGCGCTGCGAGGCGTGAGGCTGGAATCCAAGTGTTGGATTCAACACCTTCGCCTTCCCCACCAGTACCACCACCCGACGAGCGAGCGTTGATAAAGTTGATCACGGAGAGAACATCCAATGGTCCGACGGAACCATCGCCATTCACATCGAGATAGGGTGGGACTGCTACGGTAACAGGGAACGGCAAGGGGCCCGCTCCGTTGAAGTTGATGTAGTTAACAAGTTGCAACACATCGATGGGCGAGATGTTTCCATCTCCACTGACGTCCAGGTTGTTGGTCGGGTTCGTGTATGGGTTGCGAAGTACGGAAACGCTATAATCCTCGACTTCTCCGTCCGGTGCGACCCCTACTGGCCCTAGTCCTGATTGCGAACTCATACGAACGCGAACCGCAACAGGGCCGTTGGTCTTGGCGGTGTTGCTGACCGAGAAATCAATTTGGCGACTACCATCATTGAAGTAAGACCGTTCTGGAAGTTTTTCGTTTCCTTCGAAAATTCCGTCGCCGTCAAAATCAATCCAGGCGTTTACAAATGCGACCCTTGAAGGTGATGCCCCCTGAACGTTGACCACGATCGAACCGGTGAAGGCTGCGGTCATCGGTAGGAGCGTGACTCCGTCGTCTAGATCCAGATCGGTTAGGCGAGCATCGGGATCCGACGTGACAGTCGGTCCGAGCGAGAAACCACCGACGACGGTATGTCTTGGTCCATTGCTCGACTTCTTGCTGGCATAGATTGGATCGGCGGCGTCGCCGTAATCGAGCCCCTCGCCAAGAAAAATATTGATCAAGGTTTGCCCATTGATTTCGGTCGCTCGCATCGGATTTCCAGCGCGGTCGCGAATACCCGAAACCTGCGAGGCACCGACCCCGGCCACTCCGAGGGCTCCCTCGATCAGGATGCGCGAAGCCAACTGCGTCAGTTGAACACCGGGCAAATTTTGAGCGGCAATGATACTGACTAACCGTTCGGCTAACTGTGAGCTGCTTAAAATTTCGGTCAAATCGATGTGAACCGGAATGGTCGCTGGTCGTCCAGGAGCCCCGACAACTTGCAATACCGTATTGGTTGCTTGGATGCGCAAATCGGCCTGCGTTCCGACGGAGATAATCCCGCCAGGACTGGACGTGGCAGTCAGTCCAAGGTTGGCTCCGTTGATAGCGTTCACAATCGAGATCGCCAATCCATCAACACTTGAGCTGAATGGAACTCGAATCGAGTTAGCTAAGACAACTCCATTGGTATCGATCTCAAAAACCGAAATAGTGTTGCCGCGTTGGATGGTAAAGGTTTGACCATCGAGAACGCCTGCAGGCAAACCGTTCGCAGTCGGAATCTGCAAACCATAGGTTGGCGTCGTACCCGATCTTCCTCGTACGACGATACCGCTATCTTCTGGAATAACGGTGGTAAGGTTTCCAAGGATCTGGATTTCCCCATTACCAATACTCTTGACCGACATGTTGGCGGCAAGTGGCGTTGTGAGAATTGCAGTAATGATTCGGTTGACCAGCGCTTGGGGTTGGTCTTGCGAACTGAATGCGACTCGAACGTTGCCTGGGCGAACGATGTTGTCACTATCAAATTCGAAAGTAACTCGTTGGAATCCATCGTCGATTCGGAATATTGCGCCATCGACTGCGGTGGTAGTAAATCCGTCTGAGGATGCAGGTACGCGTAGCCGCAATCCAGTATTCAGCTCGAATCTTGTATTGTTGTTGAGCGAGTCGAGAATCGTATAGATCGTCCCGTCGACCACATTCCTCGGATCAACCAACTCAATCTGAGATTCGTTGGTGTTGATGAATCGAATTTGATAAACAGCTTCTGTTTCCCAAACGCCTGTAAGTGGGGTCAATCGAACAATATTGCTCGTGGAGTCATATCCGAATCGATAGTCGAGTCCCTCGACGAGAATCTCTCCGTTTCGGTATAGCAATACTGCAGCTGGCGTGACCGTTCGCTGATTGATGCCTGTCCCCTGAGGCTGATTTCCGATTTGAGAAGCGTCGAGAATTTGGATATCGAAAAACGTCAGCGATGAATTGACGAGTTCGATCGTTCCGAGCGCAGGATTTGAATCCGAGCCCAAAGTATCGTTGTCGATTGGATTCAAGCTAACGGCAGTTGGGCCAACAAAGTCGGCGCGATCTGCCGCACCACGATCCTTGAAAATTCCTTCTCCAAGACCTGGCGGTGTGAGAACCGCAGGATCGTCGACCCGGAGCATACCGTTGATATCGGTGCTGGGGGCGATGATCGGCGATGCGGCCAGACCAAGCGGTTGTTTAACGGCCAACAAAGCTGAGCGATCCACCAACGAATCGATGGTCGAATCGATCGCTGCGGAACCTGGTACGGGATAAAGATTGCCCTCGGCTGCGTTGGTAAACAACGGTATGCCCGGTGTGATGGTGATTGGGAATTGGCCGAGAGTGGCTGAGCCCGAAACGCTTGTCGTGTTTCCTTGATAAAGTGTGGCTCCGATGACTGTCGACGCACTGGTCGAATCAACGGCGATGCCCGTCACGTGATTAGCTACGATGTTGTTCAGCAACGTGGGACTTGCATTGCCACCCACATTGATGCCAACTCCTCGCGGTGTGTAAATTTGGCCAGGTCGGCTAGAAATCGCACCAACCGCATCGATATCAGCGCCGACCGAGTCGCCGGTGAGCGCGCCATCATTGGAAACATCCGTCAAGCGAACGTAATACAGTTGACTTAACGAATTGAACCCAAACGCATCCAAATCGATATATCGATTGTTGAATGAGGCTGAGCCAACCGGCGTGTAGTTCGTGTTGTCCGGGCTGACTTCCACCCGCACTTGTTCCGACAGTCCAACTTCGTAAACGGCCAAGTCGGCTCGCGCGTCATTCGATCCGGTCAAGATGTTGTTCGTGAATTGAACCACCATCACGCCTCCACGGCCCAAGGAAACGACCCCTTGGTTTGGAACTGGTTCACCAATTCCCGAATAGTTCGGAGCACCGATCGCATTTCCAGGAATCTGCAGCCCAGGCAATGGAACTGGGCCCCCACCTGCAGTTGGTTCGTAGCGAACGACGTTGTCTGCAAACGAAATCAAACCGAGTCCATAGAAGTCGTCACCGATGGTCGCAGCGGGAGGAACGTTGACGTCCGCAATATTCCCGCCAAGGATAGTGTTGTTGAGAATTCGAGCAAATGGAACGGGAGCTGCGGGCAGATTTCCAAGGGTCGTTTCACCGACGATGTTGATACCACCGCCGAGGTTTGCGATTAACTCGTTATTAACGATGACTGCTCCCGGAACCAGCCGTTGATTATTGAGGGTAATCGTGTTTCTTACGGAGCCTGGATTAGGCGCATTGGATCCAGGAGTCCGAGGGTCGGCCTGGAGAGTGATTCCAAAGCCCAACGAATTAGAAATTCGCGTGTTCTCTACGATGACTTGGCCTTGTTCGCGAGGCGTATTTCGATCCGCCTCGATGACCAATGCGCTCAGTGTCCCTACCGAAGGGGGCAAGGTCGCAGAAACGGAACCAACTAAGGAAATCTCATCTGAGTTCTGTCCCGTGAGACTTCCATCCAGTGAAATCGCAGCAATTCGCAAGACGCTTTGCACATCCACGGAATTGATGAGGTCTCGCACGCGAGAAGCGATGACCTTGCTGGACTCGTTCGTGGCGCTGTTGAATGGGATTGGCAGGCTGCCCGGTCTAACTCCACGCGCTGGTGAGTTCGACAGTAACGACACATCTTCAAACTCTAAGGTCAAAGAATTTGAACCGTCGCTGATCACGATGGTTTGTCCATCCGAAATCTGGGATGCACCGTTGAACCGAATTGTCTGGGCACGCGATTGTTGCTGATTTGGTCCAAAGCTGGAAGTCAACTGGATGCCACTACTGATGAGTGGTCGACCGTATTCAGCCCCACCTCGAATCTCCAATTGATACGGGCCGACAATAATCGCACTGCCCGAGCTCGCACGAGTTACAAAGGTCGTATCGGCTCGAGCTCCCGTTACGGACTCACCGCGCTCCGCGAGGCCGATAATGAAGTCGTCCAAATACAGTCCTTCGAACGCATTGTTCTGTGAGCGATTTGCGTTGGGCAAACCAGGCACACCGTACTCCGAAAAATTATCTTCGAGCCGTGGAGTCGAAACGGTAAATGGCCCCGGATTCGTGACCTGTACACCGGTTACATCGATGTACCGATCGCGTTGGGAAAAGGTGGTGAACGGATCCTGCCCTCCAACCAACCCGTTTTCCATCGCACGTGCAACCTCGCGTGCAACCTGTTGTTCGGTCATATTGGAGCGGATGTATACAGGAATGCGGTTCGGATCCAGAAGCCCCGACGATCCGGTGAGAACAAACGGCGAATTGGCAGGTAGCGATACAACATCAGCTCCGTCAATGTTGATGCGATTTCCGACCAAAGCGAAGTTCAATCGCGGCGTAACATCAACGGTCAATTCGTACTTTCCTTGCGATCCACCGTTGGTGCCGCTGTTGGCGACATTCGGGTTGTAGCGAGTGTTGGCTGAGCCAGACACGCCCACAAAATATCGTCCCGCTTCCTGGACCGTGAACGAAATTCGCGAGTCACGCGAGCCGCCAAAATCATTGTTGGCGGTTAGTTCGCGTCCTGCAGCGTCAAACAATCGCATATACGGATCAAGCAACGAGCCCCCAGGAATGGATGCCGACGTCGACGAAGCCGTAATCGTAATGGTCGTTCCTGCCTCTAGGTTGAGTCGGAACAAATCGATGTCGCGATCTACGCCGGTAGCCAAGTTGGGGTTGTCCCCAATTTCACCCGTCCCGGTCACGCTGACCGCTTCGCCCGAGACACCGATCGAGAGAGCTCGAGTCAGAATGTCCGATCCGCCTGCTGGGTCTGCAAGATTTGCGGTTTGCGCAGTTTTTGCATACGAAGCGTTTTGGAATGCAACGATAAGCTTCTGAGCAACTTGCTCTGGTGAATCGGCTCGATCGAACTGAACGAAGTTTCCGATGGGCGGAGCGCCTGTTCCATCCCACATGACGAAGACGCTATCAAGAACCGTGACTTGGTCTCCGGTCTGGAGGCCAGCTCCGCTGGGAACGACCAAATTGAAACCCATCTCAATTTCAAATTGACGACCGTCAACCGCGAAAATCTGTCCGTCGACGAGATCTTTTCCTGCAACAACTCGCATTTCAAAGCCGCGTCCGCCCGGAGCTCCGAAGCCCATGCTGCCCGCTGTATTGAACTCAAAGCGGAGCCGAACATCGCGGCTGCCAGCCAACGAGGACAAGTCGACGCGGGCCTGCCTCCATGCCACCGCGGGTGGCGTGGAAACGGTTGGATTGACAACGTTGTTGGTTGTTTTCTCAACGCCTGATTCGTTGATATCGCGATTGTTCGTTGTCAACAACCGTGCAATACCATCGTCACCGATGCCATACACTCGGAATGAGTCAGTCATCAACGAGTTCGGACCTGACGAACCGTCATCGTTGCTCATGAAGTAATTGAAATAGAGTGTCGGTATGTCTTGAACCGTCATGCCGGAAAGCGAGAAGGGTTGACTTTCAAGCACACCCAATGCCCCGCCCGGAAAGTTGTAAGTATTGTTGAGTGGCTCACCCCCGGATCGTGGGAAAGTTAACGGATAGGTTGCCGTTGTGTAGCTGGCATTCGTGCGAAATGAACCATCAAACCCAAAGTACCAACTGGTACCACCGATGACAGCCGTATCGCTCAAATCGCTGGGTGTGTTGATGCCGTGTCCCGCGTCGGTATTGCGCCGTTGCGTTTGTTGCCACAGGTTGTAGTCCAGGTTCGAGAAAGCGAGTCCGTTGAGACCAAAGATACCTGTCGAGACAGACGATTGGCCGTTCGCAAAAACGTTTTGCAATTCTCCGAGTGTATTGAATGCATAGATACGTCCATTGGCCGTTGTACCAAACAACAAGTTGGCGTATTGACCGTTGGCCACATTTTGCGGACCAGCCGTAAGCCCTGTGAATTGCAGTCCACCGAGTTGGTACGAACTGTTGACATAGGTCCCGACATTCCCTGGGAAATTACCGAAGAGACGCCCGGACGAAACGGTGTACAATCCGCCAGCATCGCTAACTGCGTACAACGTTCCATTGACTCCCGCGATACCGGTGATGCTTCCACCAGGCGCCAAACCGACAACCCGAGAGCTACCCGTGGTGGATATGACTTCGGCGCCAACCATGTTGACGATGTTTCCGTTTGGCAGCGCACTCAGTCCGGCGAATCCAGCTGTAGTGATTACTTGCGCAAGTCGAGTCGCGATGGTATCGGCGGTATCCTCAGCAAAGAAGTCGACCGCAATTCGTCCGCTTCCCACGTTCCCATTCGAACCCAGATCGGTTGCAACTCCTCGTGCAACAAGCGTTCCGAACGAACCTGTTGTTGCTCCTCTGAAATTGACTCGTGAGCCATCAAACCCTAGTTGAATGGTTGGCGGCACCGCTTGTCGAAGCGCGTCGACGAATTGCTCATTCGTCATCGATGTTCGATAAAAAACGGGTCGAACATTGGGAGGCACGTTGGAAACAGGGGCTGTTTCGATCTCATACGTAACTCCGTCAAGAATAAACTGGTCACCATCGTTGAGCGTTCGAGGAGGCAATGCCGTCGGATCAAGCGCCAAGAGGATTTCTGGTCCCGCATTGAATTCGAGTGTGACATTCGTATTCGGTAGGACACGAATCGTAATGGTATCCCCATCCCGGATCAATGTTCGGGTCGTACCCGATCGTACTTCGGTCGCTTCGGTGACAGCCACCGAAGTCGATACAGCCCCAGGGACGGCGGCCGTCTGGATGAAGCCCCGCTCGGTAATGCTCGTACCTGCACCAAGAATGATGTCCGGCGGATTGGGGTTTCCATTGGTGATAATATTGAACTGATTGTTCACGCCCGCTTGGCTTGTACCGAGACCGGTATTGGCATTGAATCGGTAAAGAATATTTTGAGTATAGGTAACGCCTAGTCCAGGTGCGCGATTTGCAACGAGGAAACCATTCTCGCCACCAAAGATATCCATGAAGGTGATGGCCTCGACGTCGATACCCACGTTTTGTACCGTGAGATCCAACGTGGGGCCCGTCAAGAAGGATGTCGTTGTTCCGAAGTTCCCATCGACCGTAGCTGCGGCGCTACCTGCATTTACATTGATATACGAAGCGTTGGCATCGCCGATGCCTGACTCTAGGCTACGGAAACCTCGAATATCGCCGTTGGGTCGAATTGCGATGTCTCGCAAGTCTTCGTTGTTTCGTCCAACAAAATTGCTTGCCTCGCCTGTAAACGAGTTAGCGATGAAAATTTCCGTCGATGACAATCCGGCATCGCGACTCAAATAGAGCGGCACGTCGCCAAGCGTGTATTCCACGCGGGATGATTGAGGCAAGAAACTTGGGGTGATGGGGCCCTGAGCGTTCGCGCTCAGTCGATCTGAGCCAACACGATCTTCTACGATGTAGCGTCCACTGTTGATAGGTTGGACGCGGATCCCCGAATCATCGAGAGCGCCGGTTCGATTGAGCCGATTCGCTAACACCGATGGAACTTGATTGCGATTGGTGAGTGCGAGGAAATAGCGCCCTGCAGGCAGTTCTACCGAACCGATGTAAGGATCCAAAGTGCCGGCCGAACCACGTCCCAAGTCCGTATTGTCGGCACCGCGAGCCGCCGTAGCGCGATCGTCCAAGACGTTGCTATCTTCACCGAACTGAATCAATCGTCCCGTGGAATCGTATAGATACATCGACATGTCCGCGCGTCCAATACCGTCTGCATAATCGACGTCGAAGATCGTCGACAAGTACTCGGCCAATGGAGTCAACAAGGATTGATAGTCGATCGTAAACGTGAACCAATCGATATCTGTCGGACTGCTCAAGTTACCAGCAGCTGCAATCGTGCGTCGGTCCGTTTGCAGGATATTTCCGAGTTCTTGGGCACCCGCAAACACATCGTTTGTGGCCGTGTCTACTTCAGCGGTTTCGCCTACCAAGGGTGAATGCCTTGGAACACCCGATAGCGTCAAACCGTTCGAGGCGAACCGGATATCGGCAAAGTTGAATGCGGAACCTGGAATCTCTTGCAATTCATCCAAACGAATTTGCAGTTGGTAGGATCCCTTGGATCGACCTTGGCCAACCGATCCGGCAGCAGACAACGCGGGTGTGGAGGCCGGCTGTCCCGGAAACTGATTGCTGCTGCGAACGCGCACATGATACAAGGTGGCTTCGTTTTCGCGACCAGGCAAGAGCACGCGCAGTCCTGCATCCTTAGGGTTCATACCATAGTCGTCGCGATATTCACCACGCGACGACTTGGGGGCCTGAATCAACGACGCCTTGCGCAGCGGATTGACACTTGAACCAGAAAGGATGGAGTAAAGAGGGTTGGTCGACGGCTGAGTTTCTTCCAAATAGGAACTATCGGACAGGGCCAAAATGGTACCGTCCGCTGCTACCAATTCGACCACCGTATCGAGGTTGCTGGTGGTGCGATCAATATCCAGCCAAACTTCCGTTCGTCCATTGGCGGTAAAGCTATACACGTCGACATCGGATGGTTTGTTCAATACTCCCTGAATTTCAAAACCAAGCCGAGCATTCTCATCTCCACTGGTTGCGAGACGAGCGACTTGTCCAAGATACTGCGAGGTATTCGGCGTGTCGTTGATCGACGGAGCGCTTGCTCGAGGTGATTCGCGTTCTGAGGTAACGCCAACGTTGCGATCGTTCGAGTAGGTTTGCAGAGACACTCCGTCCCAAGAGCCTGGCGACGCCGCTCGCTGGATCGCGGTTGGTACAAGTTCCAAGAAGCTCGTGATGCGCGCGTTGGTCGTGTTCGGGTCGACGCGCCAAGCCAACGCTGTGGTCACATCTGCAAGTCCATAGACTTGGCCCAAGACGGGGTCCACGATAGGAGGCAAGTTGGCGGTATTGATGTTGCCCGGCAAACTATAGCCCGTCCCAGCAGTCTCGATCGTATTGGCAAGATTGCGGAATCGGTCCGCCGCCCAACCACTATACGTCGCGTTTTGCAGGTCCACACCTTGTTGATAGATCCCGCCGTGCGAGAAGCCAAATCGTTCGAAGTTATCGATAGTGAACGCACGGAAATCATCTTGCCCGGGTGTTCCCGTTACATACAAAAAGTCATCGCTCGGCGACTGAATGTCTTCGTCGAGATAGTTAATAAACTGCAAATCTCCCAGCGGCTGATCGCTGTTGAGCGTGAGCGTATTAAAGAGTTTGGAGATACCGTTATCAAATCGCGATTCGATTCGCCATCGAACGACAGCACCGCCATTTCCAGCGAAGGTTCCTTCGCTGACCACCAAGTCGGGTGTTACAAGGGTCGGTTGTTGAGTGATCGTGGTATTGGCGAGTTCGAACGCGTTGCCGTTGGCACCGATATCGATATAGTTGGTGAAATCAAAGATAACGTCGTTGTTAACATACAACTGCGACGTTCCTTGGGCTGTGATGCCCGCGCCCGCTCGGAAATTGGCGTTCCCGCCTGCGGTTGGGATGAATGAAAAGAAACCTGGCCGATTGGGATCCACGTCGTTGTCGATCAGGACACCACGGTCAACCTCAGGACCGGTCGGAAGTCTTGTGGTACCTGACCTACTATCCGTGCCATCGTTGTCCGTATCGAATGCCGATCGACCATCGATTCCAAATCCAGCACCTACCGTGTCGTCCGCGAGCGAAGTCAAGATGACTGGATAGCTCGGTTGGCCAACCAGTTGAATGCTTCCGCCAAGCCGAGAGCTGTAGTCCAACGGAGTTCCGGTAGCCGTCAATCCAGCTAAACCTGTCGTACCACCAAACTTGACGACCAGGCTTTCGCCGGAAGCACTCTTAAGCCTCAAGCCGCCGTAGGAATGGAAGTTGTCGGCAACGATATCGTTCGGAACAATATGGACGATATCCGTGTCGTCCCAAACACTTTGTGTGGTCAAGGTCTGGCCACGGATGACCATGCCGTTGAGCTCGTTTCGCGAGAGGCGGTTGCCATCGATGAGAGGCCCTTGATTTTCTATGAAATCATTCCCCTTGCCAACCAAGCCGGACTGACGTCCTGGGTCGTTTACCAAATCTGGACCAAGCGAGTTGACGTCGATACTGATCGCGGCAGCAGCGTTGTCATTGATGCGGTTGTTCAATAGTACGGGCTGCGAACCCCTAACAAAAATTGCAGCCGCGCTATTCGTTCCGCGACCAACGCGCGAAGGCGAAGTCGAGGTTTCCACCCCATCGTCATTGTTCTCGATGCGTGAGTTGGACATTCGGAAATCAGCTTGATGAACCTCGATCGCGTTAAAGGCAGCAAATCCCCCTTCAACACGCGTCGTTCCACCCGCGTAGGATACTCGGCCGAAATCCATGGAAGCCGAACTTCCTTGCCCAACAAAAATGCCTCCCCAGTCACCCACGTTAGGAGACCTCGTCCCGCGTGTATTCCCGGTATCAAACGTTCCACCGAAACCGTACGTGTTATCGTTGAGGCTGGTCATGACGATAGGCAACCCGTCAGAACCTTCGGCGATCAACGTTCCTCCATCGCGAACTTCGATTCTTGATCCGCGGAACTTTAGAATGGCGCCTGCGTCGATGACCAGACCGCCATCGAGCCGCGAACGAATTTTCGTAGCCAATGGAACCAATGGAGATCCAGTGATGGTTCCATTGTCAGTAAAGGTAGTAGCGATCGCATTCAACTGAGTAACCAACCGATAGGTTCCACCACCCGTCGCGTCACTTCGATACAGCCGACGAGCCACGTAGGGCAAGTTGCTACTAACCGGAGGCAAATTGACCAATTGAATCGAGCTGTTGGCGGCAACCGTCCGCGAAATTGTCGGGATGGAGGCAAGGCTTTCGTTGCCCGCCGCGTCGACATAGACCAAACGATAGTTGTAGGTGCCCGCGGCTAACGTTCCGCCTGTAGACACGATCAAGTCGACGATCGTCGTGGGAGGGGCTGCGATGTCGGTGATTCCACCACCCGCTTGTCCTGCCACCACCAAAGTCTCCCCAATGACGTGAGGGATATCGACATCATCGAATCGTGCCGCGACCGTAATGGTCTCAAGTGTGTCGGCGACACCCGTTCGCGTCCTTACGAATAAACCGTTGATTGTGTTGTTGATGATTCGGTTGCCGTGAATATCCGGCCCAACGCGATCATAATCCGGCACAAAATACCCGTTGGATTGCGATCGAGGATCTGCAAAATCATCTTCCCTAAAGCTGTTGGGAGTTGCAGACATGGCTGCGTCAGCACTTCGGGTGATCAAGTTGTTAATAATCGTAGGACGCGAATCGAACAAATTGATCGGCGTGATTACTTGCGAGACACCGTCGACAATAACCTGCCCACCACCGAATCGAATGTCAGAATGGATAATCGAGTTTAGGAATAAACCATTTCTCTCTTTGTCGATCCGAGTTTCGTCGCCGCCATCGATGCGGTTCCGGAAATCGATTCCACCCCAATCACCAGCTGCGGCGGCGGGTGGCGTTCGGTCCGGGTTGACCCCAATACCAAACGTATCGTTGATCGAGGTCACAACCACCTTGGAGTCTGGAATCCCCAGCAATTGCAATGATCCGCCACTTCGGTCGACGCTGACGGTCGAGCTGCCAGCGCTGATACGAGCGCGGCCCATTTTGATGATCGCTCCTGCATCGATCATGACCGTGACGTTCTTAGGTACGTCCAAAGTGGAACCGTCAGCCAGCGCATTGCCGAACCGATTGAATCCAATCTCGTAGGCCCGATTTTGTGTGTTGCCAACGATCCGAACGGTAACCGTTCGGTTGCCCGTTGTATCCGCACGCACGGCGGCGTCGGCGTCCTGCAGCGCGCGGGAGATGGTGTTGTATGGCGATGCGAGTGTTCCGTTTCCTGTGCCGGTTGCAGTTTTGTCAACCCAAACCGTGTACGCGGAAAGATCGGGTGTACCAGGTACCGGCAAAGCCCGGTCGGGTCGCGTGGGGACAAACCAATAGTTAAAGACCCCGCCCGGTCGACCATCCCCGTCTCCATCGAGTGCGGTTGGGAATCCGTTGACGTCGACGAGGGTGGACGCAGCAGGTGGGCGATAATCAAGCCTCAACTGGTACTTTCCTTCGGACCGGCCGCCGATCCCAGAATCCTCGATATTCGGATCATAGCCCGTATTTCCCTTGGCGCTGACACCGACGATGTAATCTCCACCTCGAACAAAATCGAGCGAGATGCGAGGATCTTCGCTGTAGTAGTCTTCGTTCGCGGCGATCTCGACCCATCGCGGCGATGTCGAAGAGCCTTCGTTGCGATAGAGTTTGAGCGACGCATCTAGCAAACTGGAATCCGATTGACGCTCGGCCGCGATTTGCAATTGCAATCGACCGCCTCTCGCTGGGATCGCAAAACGATAGAGGTCTATGTCTTTGCTTTCAGGACGCAAGACAAACTGACCGTGAATGATATCGGCGACGCCCGGAAAAATTTGTTCGACATTGGGGTCCGTGATGGGAGCGTTGTTTTGAACTGTTGCCTGCGGCAACTCGTCCGCATTGCCCAAGCCGAGCAAGACTCCAATGCCGCGCATGAACGAACGAAACAGTTCCGTTCCAAATTGATTGTCATCGGCGGTATTGAAGTCTTGGATGTCGACGATAACCGCCGACTGCGAGGCATTCGACAAAAGCGGACCGGCCGCATACGTCAGTCCACCTGGACGGTTCGACTCGACCGTGGTCAACGAGGTTGTTGGATTGATCGCTTGCATATCACCTACAGCGATTGTGAATCCGAGATTGTCACTCTCGGTGAACCGTACGCCCAGGTAGCGCTCATACAGCGACATCACCTGGCGCACCATGTTCTTTTGCGTTTCTGTGATCGCATTGAGCTGAACGCTGCGATTCGAGTTTCCTAGTGCAGCGGCAAAGTTATAGGAATAAACTTTGATTCCGTCTTCATCGATTCGCGTCACATGATGCTGATAGCGATTGTCGCGATTGCCCAGTTCGTCGTTGGCACCAGGAAAGTCCAACGTATAGGCAGACGTGTTGAGGATCTCCGAGTTGATGATGGCAGATTTTGCACCCGTTCCAGCCAACCACCCTCCGCCCAAATCAGTGGCACTATCGAAGCGGCTACCCGCATCTACACCCGAGTTGAACTCCGTTACAGGCGACGCGGTCGGAGATTCACTGTTGCCAATTCGCAATCGAAGCGCCGACAAAGGCAGAGCAGCCCCGTTCGAGGGATCGACCAATGCATCGAGGTTTCGGTTGAACGTGAGTGTCGCACGATTCAAGTTGGCATCGTAGCTGACCGACGATGGGCGAATCACGATATCGTCTTGGCCGCCAATCGTATTGCGGGTATGCACCAACTGATAGTACTCGGTCTTGACCGCTTCCACGGGATTCAGATCATCGTCGTTGAAGTAGACATAAATCTGGTTGCGCAATTGGGTCAGCGAGCCGTTGGCGGCGCGAACGACCGGCTGAGGCACAACCGCTTGCACCGTGGTTCCAAGGTCCAAATCGAATCGAACGCTTTGGTTTATTCCCATGTTGAACGGAAGTCCAGCTGCATTGCGAAGTGCAAATGGTCCCGTCCCGAGGATATCAATCAAGTAGAAATCGTCCGGCAAAGCCTCAGCAAATCGTATCACCACTTCACGGTCGGAATCGCCAAAGCCAATGAATGCAGGAGTGATCGTAACGTCATCGCCAGCAGCAAGACTTAACTGAGTGAGCGTAGGAAAGTTGGCACCGACTCTAGCTGTAGGTGATCCGCTCACCAGCCGTGCTTGAACGACTTGACGTGCCTCTGGCGTGTTGTTGATGGAATCCATCAACTCTTGAACCGTTGTAAGGAATCTCGAATTACTGTTGATCACCACGCGGACCGTCTGGCCGTCGACCGTTACGGTTGGCGATTGCTGTCCCCCAAAGTCCTGCGACAAGATTTCAACTTGTGCTGTTTGACCAGGTCGTGAAGAAATGAACTCGACTTGGAGCGTGTTGTTGCCCGTGTTCAGGTTGGACGAAACGCGCGCGGCATCGGCTCCCTGCAACGTCAGGACCCGATCGACCGGAACTGTGTCGGCAATAGGCGTGCTCTCAAGTCCACGCAGACGCTTGACCAAGACCTTTTGCGCAACCGCAGTATCCTCGGTCATCGCGCGTATTAGGTCCGCCGCAGTTGTTTTGCTTCCAGCCTGAATGTTGACTTCGATGTTCACGCGCGATCCGACGACGCTCAATATCGGCCAGCTCGCTGGCTTGCCAGGAATGCTGCTGGATCTCGCCACCTGCGTGAATCTCAGCTCAAGCCCATTGCCTTGCTGGCCAGGCAACGACGCGCTAAAGTCCAATACGACTTGACCGTTCGTCCCCAAGTCGGTGCTCAAGTACGCGGATTCCAGAATCCCGTCAGACCCCGATCGTTTGACCTGGATTCCAGTCAGCGTATTCGGATCGAGAGCCGCAGTATCGTCAAATCGCAAGACAATCTCGCGCGGGCTGACGTTGAGAACGGTAGCATTGGCACCCGTGCTGCCAAGCGCTATCACGGATCCCTCGTTGGGCTGAACACCAATCAATTGCGGGCCTGCCGCCATGAGGTGTCGTGCTTCAAGGGATTCCAGCAACGAACGGCGCACAAGCTGATGCTTGCGCTTTACTCCGCGAGTTCTGCGTGGATTGTTGCTGAAAAAAGAACCACTTCCGAAACCGACTGTGGTCATCGACGAACCTCATGAGGTGCCAAAAACAAGGGCCAAAACGACTAGCGACCGATAGCGAGACGCAAGTTCGAGTCTAATTCGCTTCAATCGTATTGCAACGAATCAACCCCCTTTACGAACGACTTCCAGGCTTGCAAGTCGTTCAAAATCCATCACTTGACGCTTGTTGGACCGCACAATCGCTAGGGTTGATACAATTCGGTGCTTGTTTTCGAGGGGGGGAAGTCAACAAAAGTTCCCCTTGCGCTCCTTACATAGAACCATCTGGCCGAATACAAATTATTTTCAGCCCCTCTGCTTCGGCTCGTTTCCCGCTTTCCCGACCCAAATTAAAGATGTTTCAGTCCCTTCAAGAAGGCCTCCAATCCGCTTTTCAGTCCCTCCGCGGCAAAGGAAAACTTACCGAAGCCAACATGCGCGACGGT
>JBEBHM010000066.1:0-18178 GCA_040080875.1 Pirellula sp. | reverse complement strand
GTTCAATAAGCAAAATCAACCGGACGGGACTTAAAACTTTTGGTACCTGGCTGAAAACTCCCCGAGTTGCGGAGCAACTCGGCTACCAACGAAAACGACCAACAACCCCAGAGGGAATTATGAAAAAAGACGACTTAGGTTTGTCCTACAGCGCGCGCAAAGCCCTAACGGTTCATTTGGGCGAAAACGCGGGCAATGAAATTGCTACCTTGATTCAGCGTATGGCCGCGCAAATCGAAGAATTGAAACGAAACAAAGTGAGCGTCACGCAAGTGATCCCAAGCGTCAGCCGTATCGATCCATTGACGCAAGCCCTCGAAAGCGAATCGTTCTAAAGGATGGCTCGCAATTCTGAGGTAGCGGAACGCGTCAAGCGTTTCGACAACGCCTCGAAAACGATTCAGGTAGCGGAATGCGTCAAGCATTTCGACAACGCCTCGAAAACCTTGACGGTTTCCGCTACTTGTGAGCAGAATTGTCATGCCCCAAGTTGGTTCGTCTAATCGACGATCGGTCAATGCCCAACAATGCTTGATGGAGTATACTGTAGCGCGAAATACTGAAGCGAGAATCCGATACCGGAAACGCAAGCGGACTAGTAGCGGAATGCGTCAAGCATTTCGACAACGCATTTCAAGTCCGCACTTGATCACTAGCCGTCGGATTATCACCGATGAACGTTTTACGACCAAGTCGATTGAACCGATTGCCGCCCGAGTACTACATGGGCGAGGCATGGGTGCATTGGGTGCTGACCATTGAAAATCGACGAACGGGCTGGTTGGATGCAAAACTCTTGTATCGATTTCGCGAGGTGCTGACACATGCGACTTTTCGATATCAGTTTGCGTGCCCCATCTATTGTTTAATGCCGGATCATATTCACATGTTATGGTCGGGACTTGCTCAAAGCACGAATCAGCTGACTGCCATGCAGCGATTTCGCTTAGACATGAACGAGTCACTACAAAGAGTCGGATACGAGTTCCAGCGACAGTCCTACGATCATGTCTTAAAGGAATCGGAGCAAGAAAGAAATGCAATCGAATCAACTGCAGAGTACATCGCACGCAATCCCGCCCGTCGGGGACTGGTTCCAATCGAACATTTCGCCGATTATCCTTACATAGGATGTCTGCTGCCTGGAGCGTGTCGGCTGAGGTTGTATCGCGGAACAAGTTGGGATGAGATTTGGCGTACCATGTCGTTTTTGCGCCGAACAGAATGTTATCGAACGCCAGACGAAAAATACCTGCCCAACGAAACTTCGGACAAAGACTCTGCAGACTAACCAATCCACGTAGCGGAATGCGTCAAGCATTTCGACAACGCCTCGTCAACGCTTATACAACGCCTATACAACGCCTCGAAAACCTTGACGGTTTCCGCTACATGTGATCGGTCAATGCCAAACGATTTTGTTAGCGTCAAAGATCGGGCCATCGATGCACGTGCGTCGATAGTCCCACTCGCCATCGGACTGCTTGATCTTGGCGACACATGTAAAGCAGATCCCAATTCCACAGGCCATCGGAGTTTCCAGTGAAACCTCGCACAGTACATCGTGCTCGCGAGCAATTTCGCTGACGGCCTCCATCATCGGCTCCGGACCACAACAAGCAATTCGGCAGTTCGAATTCGATTCGTCCAGGACCGCTCTCAGCAAATCCGTCACTCGGCCATGGTGCCCATGAGTGCCATCTTCGGTCGCAGTCCGCACTTCGCTGCAGACTCGTTCAAAGTCGCTGACGCCAGCCAAGTAGCCTTTCGTACGAGCGCCATAGCAAAGCGTGACTCGCTTTGCATAAGCGTGCGATTGTCGCGCACCACCGTAATATGCTTTGCCCAGCGCGGCCGATGCGAGCGTTAACATGGGCGTCTGCCCCACACCTCCGGCGACCAGAATCAAATGTTCGACTGGAGCGGTGGAAAAACAATTCCCAAGCGGTCCCCAAACTTCGATTCGGTCGCCCGCAACCCGTCGAGACAACGACTGACTAAATTTCCCTTTGACCGTGTAAACGACCGACAATGCATTCGGTTGTCCGCTTGAGTCGCAATGCATGTCATACATGGCTAGCGGCCGACCGATCAGCGGATCGTTCTGGTCCGCAATTCGAATCATAAAGAACTGACCAGGAATCGCTCGACGAGCGAGCTCCGGCGCAATGAATGTCAGTCGCCACGTGTCCAGTGCGATGGCGCGGTGTTGCTCAATGCGAGTCGACACGAATTCGAATCGAGCCGGGCAGCTTGCTGACTGAGTCTCGTCAACCACGCTCATGCTTGTTCGGTGTCCACTGCCACGTCCGGCCGTTTCATGCGTGTCACTAGAATCCCAAAGACGATCAAGAGAGCTTGGCTGAGGGCAAAGAAAACCAGATAGTAATAAGTCGCTTTGCTAAATCCATAGCTATGCAGTCCAACCCCGAGCAAATTCGTACCGAACATCGACCAAGCGGTGATGATGTTGCCGACAATAGCTAGGATACCGAAACCGAGGGCTGCGATCATCTTGTCCCAACGTGCGTGAATCAACAAAGCGTTCCAGAGGACGATCATCATGGCACCGTTCTCTTTCGGATCCCAGCCCCAGAAACGTCCCCAACTATCGTCACCCCAAAGGCCCCCTAGCACCGTTCCCACAAAGCTAAAGAACAATCCAAAGCAAACCACTCCATAACAAATTCGATAGAGGGTTGGGACCACCTCTGCGGCCCGAATTCCTATCGGCTTGTTCGAGCCAAACCATCGAGACAACCAAGTCGCGATCACAATTCCAATGCCGATAAAGCCCGCGACGAAGGTGGCGCTGTAGCCCAAGGAGACGCTAGTCACGTGCGTTGAGAGCCAAAATTGCGTGTCCAATACAGCCTCGAGCTCAGGCATCGAATCACCCACGTCGAGACCATAGGCTACGCTCAACGACAAGTAACCCGCTACGGAAGCGATCAGGACCGAAATGGAGATAGGGAAAAGCAATTCCGTGACCGTGCAAAACAACACCATGGCCCATCCGATAAACACGGCAGCTGAATACAGCGTCGCAACGGGTGGCCGTTCTGTAATATACATGCGACTACCGATCGCAATCGTATGCACCAGCAACGCAATCACGCAAAGCCAAAAAGCCGTTAGCCTTAACGGACCTCTCGCAACGGCGAAGCTCAAGAATGCCAGCACGGCGCAGACTACATACATTCGCGTCGCGATCAGAATTGGGTCAAAATGTTCGTACCAAGCTTCGAAAGAAACTTTGCTGGTTCGGACGGTCGAGCCAAACTCCTTCTGTACATTGGATTTGAAATCGCCGACTAGTTTATTGATCTCGACCGGATCCTTTCGTTTTCCCGAAAAGGCCTCTGTCATGGCCATGAAACTCAGCACCGATTCTTTCTTGGAGTCGACACCGTCCGTTCGAAGTTTCACCGTCTCAAAAAGTGCGGTGCCAAAGGCTTCCCATTTGGCGGGTGGGGCTTTTTGGCCTGGTTCGACTTTGGGTTCTGCAAGAGGAGGAATCACCGCGATCGGGCTGCGGGCGCGGACTCGGTCCACGGGACCTTGCATTTGTTCAATAGCTTGGCGAATCGCCGCTGGGTCACTATCAGCAGCGACTCGCGGTGCCAATGGACTATAAGCATCCAAGAGATTTTGGAATGCGAAAACCTTTTCAAGCGTCTCGGCCAGTTTTTCTTGTTCGAAGGACAAATTCTCGCGGCGAGTCTGAAACAAAAGCGCTACTTGGTCTTGAATCTTGTCGAGACCAGCACCGATTTCATTAAAGGAATAGCGATTGGATTGATGGCGATTCAAACCGAGTGCATTGGTTGTTTCCATCGCGTCGATGCGAATGAGCGGCGAATCCTGTACCCAGTCTTCGCCCGCGAAGACCCCCATGATCCACTTCGTCGAGTCAATCACCTTGCCCGTTTTATGAACTGGTTCATAGACATGCCCTTCCTTGCTGAGGGCGTACTTTTTGTTGGACAAAATCTCGAGGAATTCGGCAGAGGCAGATGCTAGCGGTTTGATGCGGCCACCGAATTGAGTCGGTATCTCGCCGACAGCATGCCAGTCGATCTCTTCCCGATCGACTTTAGGAATCCACGCATTCTTGACAATCCATGCGCCAAAGATTCCGCACACCAACAAGGGGAGACCGTACTTAAGCCACGCCGGCGTCCGATCCACTGCTCGAATAGAAGTTGATCGCGTCTTTGGTTTGGCTTCCGTTTTCTTGTGTTGTGCGACTTCGGTCGCAGCAACGGACGCTGTGTTGGCATCGCGACTCTCTCTGCGATCGTAACGGGACGCAAACCTCGCAAACGTTCCCGAAAAGTGCACAAGCATCCCAAGGCCTGATAGAACGCACGCAACATAAGGGATCAACCAACCCGCGTTGGTGACTACCTGAAGCGTCGTCTGTTCGACCCCATTGGGGCTGTCATTTGCCCCAAGATAACCTGACTGATAAAACGTCTCACCTCGGAATCGCATCGGATTGTTCATCCATATGCGTCCTTTTTGCAAAATTGAACCGCTCGAGTCCGCGACTTTAACGAAAGACGAATAGTCCTTTGGCTTGGTCGTCCCAGTGTATTGTTCCAAGACAACATCATCGAGCGTGATGGTATAGGGTTTGTAGTTGCGCCGAAATCTCAGGCCAAATTTCCAGGCTTTGCCGTCGCTTTCGATGCGATCCATTTCGGCTTTGTACATGGCCGCATCATCATTGATGAATTGGCTCACGGCATAGCGTCCAAGCGGTCGCTGATTCTCTTTTTGTCGTAACGTGATAAAGGCCGAAGCATAATTCACTGTGCTTTTGGCGCCGCCGGATTTCGGCGACTCCTGAAGACGCCATTCTTTGCCGAGCCCGTCGATTCCAAAATCTTCGTCCGATGGTTTTGCCGGCTGAGTTCGAAATGCACCGGTAGAACTCTCCCAGTACTTGTCGACTCGAAACTCGAACGGCAATTCGGGAGACGATAAATACTTGTTTTGTCGGGCGGCCGATTGGAGCATCGGGTGATCGAATGCAATCACTCGATTTTTCTCAGCTCCGCTTTCGTCGATGAATACCAACTCGACGGTGTCCTGTTCGAACGCAACTTGACTGCGTTGGCCTTCAAAAAGAGACATCCTTTCTTCGCGTTGAGCGTCGCCAAAGATGAATTGGCCCAACATCAACAAGCCAACCCCCAAGTGAATCAGTACATTCCCACCGCGATTGCCAAACAAGAGCAACAATCCCGTTAACAATACAACGCTAACCACGAGACTCTTGGTCAATTGCCAAACGATTCGCAATCCTGGGTCTGGGATTCGAAATGCTTCATTGGTGAAGATCAATGCCGCACTCACTCCAATCAAGATCGCCGAGACGGTCCAAGCGGTCCAACGAACCACATGCGTTTTAGGTGTCCAGCCAATGCTCCAAGCGAGCGCAGCCAACGCGCCACCCCACACCGACAGTTTCACTCCAAGCCAAATCCAGCCGTAACTAAAGGGTGGTTCGCCTTGGAGTCCGTCTCCCAAGTGCGCGCTTACGACAATCAAACCCACAAATCCGAAACCCAAAATCGTACAGATCACGCCGGCAACAAAACGCCCACCGGTGGCGTTCATCTTGAATCGCGTGAGCTTGGCAGCGATCAAATTCACCAAAAGGATCAGGCCAATCAGTGCTCCCCCTGGGATTGCGAAGGCAAAGGGCAATGGATCCTTGTGCGGCCAAATGGTCTGGGGCATGAACACGTCCAAAGGGACGCTTGCAATCCAACTATTGAAGTAGGATTTTTTGACATCCACAATCGTCTCTTCGTCTTGTGCCAACGTACCTACAAAGAGAATCAACGTCCCCATGGCAAACATGGCTACGGTGATCTTGAGAGAACCCATAGCTTTGAATACTAACCAGCACCAACGTCCTAGGTCCACGGTAATGGCTGGGTTTGCAGTCCCAGTCATCGTCGCGTTGCTCATCGTTCCAGTCGACATGTCAGTTATTCCCAGCGGAGTGAGTTTACAAAGCGAATGAGATTTGGTTTCTGTTCATCCAAAGATTGCGGATCTGCCGTCACCTTGACAAAGATACACTCTGCCTCATTGGTCGGAATGGCGGCGATTAGAAATCCCTTCGGAGCATTACTGCCCGAGGGGAGAATCGAATAGAGTTTGCCTTTGGCTGATCCTGCTTGAATATCTTGGGCTTCACCGATCGATTTTTCTGCCATCTGTTGGATAATCGTTTCGTCTATGTCGGTATGTACTTGTTGACACCACATCTTGGCATTATCCAGCGGAGAGTTATTGGCTTTCACGATGGATACTTCGCCTGCTCGATCGCCGCTGCTGAAATTGAATGTTGCCAGTCTAAAAGGCTTTTCCACACCGGCTTCCCATGCATCCGGTTTGTTGTAGGAAAGTCGCAACGCAGCGTCGGCTACAGGTGTCTGTTTTGATTGAGGAGTACTCGCGGCAGGATGGGTCGATTGGCCGCTTCCCTGCGCATCAAAAATGTAGCCAGGGAGTGTGCGCCCCTGCCTTGGAATCCGTGGGATGTCCCGTTCGAGACCTGCCAGATCGGTTTCAGGTAACTCAAGTTTTCCACGCCATCGATTGATGTTGGCTAACAAGTAAGGTTTCCAATCGGCTGGATCGGTGGGTTTGGACAATTCCGTGACGGTGAACTGGATGGGCTTTCCTTTGGGAATGTCGACATTCAACTCGGCCATCGAGAACTCTCCGGATCGCCATTTTACTGCCCAACCCGGGGGAAGATCAAAGCGCAATTCCTGCTTCGCAACATCGATATCGAAACGCTCTACGACGGTTCGAAAATCCGCGTCGACTAGCTGTAATCGATCGATCGTGTCCGTCGATATGAGAAAATAGGCTACGGAATCGTATGGGATTACCGCACCCAAGATCCTGCGGTATTCCAATGGAATCGCATTTCCCCCCATCATTGGAGGGCGGCGTGAGGGTATCGGCGGCAGTGGTTTTGTGAATTCAGACTCGGACTTGGGCGCGTCGTAAACTCGCGGTTCGTACTTTGGCGTACACCCCGTGTGGGCCAGGAAAAGCAACAGTAACACGTTGCGGGATTGAAACAGGTTTAAAAAGCAACTCAAAGTCGACTCTAGTCGCAAAAAAGAAAGATACGTAATTGGCAGGGAGGCAAGCCTTGGAGGCTTTCCCAATTTAAGTGGGAAGGCTTGAAATGGGCAGGACGGGACGCGCACGGATGGAGCGCCTGGCTGATCCCTAAGTACTCGCTTGACGTTGATTATAGGTGTATCGGTTTAAACAGTCATGCCGAATTGGTGGCACACATTGTCGCTAACCGCAATATTGCTACCACGCAGCCGCTCACTATGGCGCTTTGGGTCACACCCGAACGGGTGCTGAAATGCAAAGGAAATCAGCATTTATTCCGCTGTTTTGGCGACAACATCGCAATGTAGCGAAATTGCCGCAGCACCTAGTTGGCTGCAAACGTTTTCCAGTTTAATCTGCTTGCTAGTTGAAAAATGCATGCAATCCTTGGTGGTTGGGAAAATCAACTGGATTGGAACTTCGCCCCCTAAGTTTCAGTTTTCGATCGGCATTGGCGGGGGGGCACATGAGTACGCAAAAAACGTGGGTCATAGAGACATCCGATCTTCAAGTCGGCTCCACTCTTGGTTTTGAGCTGACGGATTCGGACGGCAACGTACTCCACAAAGCGGGGATGCCGATCACGGAAAGATTGCTTGAACGTCTTAAGAAAAAGGGCATTGATTCGGTCTCCGTCCAAGGGCAGTCAGAATCAGAAGCAGCGCAAGCGTCGGAAGTGCTGTTTGCGGCGTTTCCTGAAAAGTTGATTCGCAACCTGCAAGCGACGGTTGACAACGCCGAACTCGCAATCAACCACGCATGTCAGCAACTGCAGGCTCAAGAGGACATCAATGTCGAAGAGATCCTCGATAGTATTGACCGATTTGCCGCACAATCAAAGCAGGACTCGGCTGCTGCGTTTGCGGTACTAGTTGCTAAGTACAATTCAATGCCCCAGCAACTCCTTGACAAGCTGGTCTCTAGGTCCACGACGCTAGCAATGATGGGTATCACTACAAGCGTCGTGATGGGATTTTCGGAAGATGAAACCGTAGATACAGGCCTAGTTGGATTCTTGCACGATTGTTCTCTGATGTTGCATCCAGAATGGTTTGAGGATTTCGAAGCGATCGCAGAAAATCCGAAAATGCTCGCGGAATTCCGCAATCACCCGAATGAAAGCGCGGATCTGCTGCAAGGCATGGACGGAATTACGGACGATGTACTGACGGCCATTACGCAAGTGCATGAACAACTTGATGGATCGGGGTTTCCAAATGGGCAATCCGGACGTCTCATCCATACTTCCGCTAGGATTCTGAATTTGGCGGATGCTTACTTGAACTTGGTGCAACCGATGTTCAAAAAGGATTCGGTCCTTTGTTCAGATGCCATGGCTTACCTTTGCCATCACGCATCTCAAGGACGATTTGATCCGCAGATCGCAAGAGGCTTCATAAGTTGGCTATCGATGTATCCGATAGGTTCGGCGGTGGAATTGGATGACCATTCCACGGCCATCGTCATCCGGGGAAACCCCGCGAACCCAATGAAGCCAACAGTCCAAATTATCGGTGCGGTCCAACGCATTGCCGACTTGAGCGTTTCCCCTAGATCGATCGTTGGGCCTGACGCAAAGCTCTTGGCAACGGCTAAACGGATATCCAAGTCCATGTTGGATAATGTCCTATGGCGCCCCGACATGGTCGCTGAGTTGGCCACCTAAACAGTCGCACGATTTTACGAATCTTGACCAGGCGCCTTGCACGCACAGTCCTGTTGCCGTCAGAACATTCTTTTGCCTACCATTCTTCTGTCTACCATTCTTCTGTCTACCATTCTTCTGTCTACCATTCTTCTGTCTACCATTCTTCTGTCTACCATTCTTTTGTCTAGCATTTTTTGTCTTCCATTCTTTTGTCTACCATTCTTCTGTCTAGCATTCTTCTGTCTGCCATTCTTTTGTCTACCATTCTTCTGTCTAGCATTCTTCTGTCTGCCATTCTTCTGTCTGCCATTCTTCTGTCTGCCATTCTTTTGTCACCGAATCGATCGGGCTAGGCACGTTGATCCAGCAAGCAAAAGAATGAAAAGGTGAGTGTATAAACCCGTTCGCCTTGAACGCACGTCGTGCTGACGTTCGGGACATTGGTTTGTTGACTATTCTTTTATCATTACTGGCCGTGGATGTATCCTTTGGGCGGCAGTTGTCGGACACCCTTTTTTTCTTTCGACCATAGGCCCGTGCGAGTCACAAACGAACCGATGCGGGTCAAACAAACACCGTCTATTTCACTTGGAAGACTTCCCAGTTTTGACGATGGGATCGCAAGAAGCAACTCAAAGTCTTCGCCATCTCCCAACGCATGATCGAGCGGACTCAACCCGCTGGTTTTCGAGAGCTTCTCCGCATCCGAACTGATGGGCAATCTTTCCAATTGGATTTCGGCACCGCACTTGCTCGCGACGGACATGTTGAGTAGATCGATACCAAGACCATCGCTGATGTCCGTGGCAGCTGAGACGATTCCTAGATCCCAAAGAGCCCTGGCCATTTCAAGCCTCGGTTCGAAATCGAGATGTTTACCAAGGATACTGCCACCCAGTCGTCCGGTGACCACGATTGCGTCCCCGGGCTGCGCGCCGCTTCTCAACCAGGATTGGCCTGCGGAGGCCTTGCCAATGGCAGTCAAACCCAGGCACAATGGCCCATTCCACACGTTGGTATCGCCCCCCGCGATCGCGACGTGGTATTTGGACGCTAACTCGTAGACCCCTTCGAAAACTTCAGCCGCAATGTTGCCTGCATTTTCCTTGGGTAGACACAACGAAATAAACACAGCCAGGGGCGTAGCTCCCATGCTTGCTAAATCGCTCAGGCTGACCGCAATTAATTTTCTGCCTGCTGCTCTGCCACCACATTCAGCTAGAATGAAATGCGTCCCATCGCAAAGGGAATCGGTCGTGACGACCAAATCGGACTGGTTCGTGTCGATCGACTCGATTCCAATCAGAGAGCAATCGTCACCGATCCCGAGCTTGACTTTAGGAAGTCGCGACGCACGTTGCTTAGCCCAGGCAATAAAGCTGTGTTCCATCTGAAAATTCGGTATAACTTAAGTGTTATGGTCGCAACTAAGAACCCAAAACGCATGAAGTCGACAAGAAACCCAACGCATCGCATCGAACTAGTACGACAGCGCAATTGTGGCGACTTTTGCTCCGCAAAATCGGCTGCGGGCCGTCTTCCGACGGCCTCAACGCCATCCGATGGCTTGCATTTTGCCACGATCGGCAAGCGGTCGGCAAGCCGTACTTGGTCTGCACCCAAAGTTCTTATCCTAGTTTTGTGCATTTTAGTCCTACTGTTCCATGGCAGCGCTGTAAACTCGCAAAACGCTGAAGAAACTGAGCGATCCAAACAACTTCAGGCGTGGATCGCTGACTTGGGCGACCCAGATTATTCGAGGCGTCAGTACGCCACCATTCAACTAAATCTCAACAAAGCCGAGTCGGTCCGGCTTGTGGTCAAAGCCTTGGAAATTGCCACCGGCGAGCAAGCGGATCGATTATTCCATCTGGTTTCTTCGATTGCGTCCGACCCATACTCGGGCGATGGTGAGTTCGCCTTCAAAGCGATCGAAAACATTGCCAAGCACCGGTCGACGAGCCGCGCCACCAGAGCCCAGAAAATTCTGCAAGCGATTGGAAACGAGCAACAAGAAGCAGCCCAAGACAAATTGCTGCACATGGGGATCGACATTCGAGACAGGCAAATGCAGGTCATTTCGTCTCGAGTCGAGGTTCGCAATGCGCTCGTCATCGACCCATCATTTACGGGAGTGGAAGCCGACCTGGAGTGTCTTCGCTGGCTGTCAATGGTTGAGTTTGTGAAGCTTGAGGGACCTCGGATCAGTCGTGAGACGCTCAAACATGTGATCAAGATACCCAACCTCAAACGCTTGCAATTGATCAACACCAACCTCCAATCAACCGACATCGATGTGCTGTTGGATGCTCCTGACTTAGACTTGTTGGAATTCGTATATGCACCGATCGGCGACGAATCGATTGAATTGCTGACCCAGTTGCCTGTGATTGGGGATTTGTATTTATTTGGAACCAAACTATCTGCCGATGGGCAACGCGATTTGAAAGCCAGGATCGATGGCCCAGATCTGCTGGTTTCACGCGGCGGTTTTCTCGGAATTCAGTGTCAGCACACGTCGGTAATCATCGAAGATGTGGTTGCGAACGGGGCGGCGGAAGCGGCGGGCTTGAGGCGACGCGACAAGATCTTGAGCATCAACAGCGTGCCTGTTTATATATTTGAAGACATTCGGCGCGAGTTGGCCAATCATGCAGCGGGTGAGCAAGTCGTTGTCAAGATTGAACGAATGAGTTTTTACTTCGACGAGAAGAAACAGGAATTGAAAACAAACAAAGAGATACTTGAAATAGGCGCCACGTTGCTTAGGCGTCCAGACGCTGTTCGCGAGCGATAGCCGTGAATGCGACGAAGGCATGGACGCCGAATGAATTGCGACGGTTGCGATCGCAGGCAATCAAGTGGTTTCAAGCCCATGGTCGCGACCTGCCATGGAGGCGTACAAACGATCCATTCGCCATTTGGGTGAGCGAAATCATGTTGCAACAAACACAAGTTGCGACCGTCATCCCTTATTACTCCCGATTCCTTAAGTCCTTTCCTACTGTCGACCAACTCGCAGCGGCTACGCTCGACGAGGTCTATCAGCATTGGGCTGGGCTCGGATACTATCGTCGTGCTCGCCAAATGCACATGGCTGCAAAGCAAATCGTGAATGAGCACGCGGGTCAATTCCCTACGGATTTGGAAGGAGTACGATCACTGCCGGGGATTGGACGCTACACGGCCGGTGCCATCCTCTCGTTTTCGAGCGATCAAAGGCAACCCATCGTCGAAGCCAATACGCAACGGCTCTATGCAAGATTGCTCCATTTACAAGCGGATACCGGTACTGCCGAATCGCAAGCAAGACTTTGGGAGTTTGCGGAACGGATTTTGCCATCCAAGCGTGGCAGCGGCCAAACCAATCAAGCGTTGATGGAGATCGGGTCGCAGATCTGTTTGCCCAAGTGCCCGGTTTGCGATCGGTGCCCGTTGAAGAACCTTTGCCCGACGCAGGAGCATGGGACACACGCAAGGGTTCCCGCACCGAAGAAGAAAAAGATTTACACCGAGTTACGCGAAGCGGCGCTAGTGATCCAAGATCGAAAGAACCGAGTCCTGATGCGCCGTTGTTCAGAACAAGAGCGCTGGGCGGGCCTTTGGGATTTCCCTCGTTTTGATATTACTAATACGGCTTCCGCCAAGGATATCCGATCAACGTTACAAGCGGCTTTCGAGGAACGCTTTGGTTGCCCGGTTGCGATAGGGGATTCGATGCATGAGATAAAGCATGCGGTGACACGTTATCGCATAACGCTTTCGAGTTACGAAGCCCAACTCGATGTGAAGCGTTGGCCAGCGAGATTCAAAGACATCGAAACCCAATGGGCCTCCCCGCAAACCGTAGCTCAACTCCCCCTGTGTTCGTCCGGCAAACGACTGTGGCAATGGCTCCAAGAGTAAAACGATTGTCCTCAATCGTTTCCTCATCTAATTCGACCGCCCAATTGTGGCGACTTTTGCTCCGCAAAATCGGCTGCGAGCCGTCGAGCGACAGACTCAATGCCATCCTGCGCTGTCGTATTAATCAATTCCCCCGAAATCGATTTGGTTTCGAGGCTTCGCTAGCTTGCTTGAACTCCCGACGTCTTTGGAGCCGCCGAGCGCATCCCAAGCCCAATGACCAGACCAAGCAGTCCGGCCCCTGAAGCGACCCAGACCAAGCGTTCGTTCGCATTGGACTGATGGATTAAGAGAAGATTTGCAAGAGGATAGAGCGTCGTGCAAACGATGTTGTAAACCAAGGCTGCGAGCGAGCCAGCAACTAGGGCTGATACCAACGCCGAACCTGTTTGACGCAAATTGGGATGCACTGCACAAATCGCGAGACAGGCTCCTATCGCCATCGAAGCCCAAACCGCCAAATGATAGGTCGTGCTCATCAAGAGGGATTGATCCGATTTGAAGATTTGTCCGTATGCTACATATTGCCCAACAATGTAACCAGCGACCACTCCTCCAACGATACCTCCCAATCCGCCTGCCATGCTGGTTAGTATCCGCCTACGGTTGACGGTCAACAGACCAAGAAATAAGCCGATGCATGCACCCAAGAGACCGCAATTGGCAGCAGCGTTGTGGCTTTGAAACGCATATTCCGCTTCGTGATATTGCTTGACTAACGCTGCCGGAGGATTGTCACCCATTTCCGGAAGGTTCGCAAACGGGTACATGGGCGCGAGGCGTTGGAGAAGCGAGTACCCTGCAATTCCTCCGAGAATACAAGCTGTCATGACCGTCCAGAAGTTCGGTACCCAACCAGCGTTGGATGTTGCCTTGCATGTATGATTCCAAGGGTGCACATCGGATTCGCGTGGAGTAGTTTTTTGGGAGTCGTTCGGCTCAATTCTTTTAAGGGGAGTGATCTGGCATCGGCCTTGGTGGATTCTAGCCGCAGTTGTGGAAAATTGGACACTTGAACGAAAGTCTGCAATGCTGTTGTATCGGCAAACTCTCAAAAAATGGTCAGTACTTTGAAACATCTCAAGAAACGCCGCCCCCGTAGCTTGTTAGGCGTAGCGAAGACTGGTCATCTAGTTGAGATCTCTACCCAAGGAGCTATTCTTTTGGCGAAAGGACACTCAAGGCGATTGGTATGGGCCACGAACAGGTCAACTCCTTAGAATCCATCGGCTCGATCCCCGGAGCTATCGCATCCGTTGCTTGGCTGTTTCTTGCGGCCTGGGGAGCAGGAAAGCTGCTGCGAATGTTACTCAGAGACACGCAAGGCCATGATGAAGTGTGGCAAGAAATTGTGTTCGTAATTGCTGGGCTTCACTTGATTGGTATGTGTGGAGTATGCCTAGGCATGATGGGACTATTAGGAGAATCCAGGAAATTGATTCTCTTGGGTGTCTTTACAGTAATTGGAATCGTTACCGTAAGTTTTAGCCCACGCAGCCAGAGATTAACCGAAGTAGTGCCTTTGGTCATTGGCTTGAAACCGAATTGGTTATGGCTAATCCTTGGGCTCCCAATATTGCTGACAATGGGGCCAGCACTAAACTATCCAACGGGCTGGGATGAATTGGTTTACCACTCTGTGTTGCCTCGGCGATGGCTAATCGACGGATGGCCAGCTTTCTATGTTGATATTCCCTACTCGGGATTCCCTTCGTTAGTGGAGTTGCTTTGCTGGTTGGTGGCTAGCCTTGAATCGATCATGATGCCTAGGCTATTCATTTGGGTTTGCTGGCTACTGATGATTCTTTTGGCCTACGTATTGTTTCGTCGCAACAGCGACAAAACCGTGGGATGGGCACTCACGCTGGCAATGGCATTCAGCCCCATTTCATTGATGACGAGTGCGAATTGCTACGTCGAAGCCTTTCAGTTCTTGGACCTAATTGCAATTTTACTTTTGCTTGATAATGCGTCAGAAAGTGGCAACCCGCGACCGACAACGAATTTGATTTTGATTGGGATCCTCGTCGGAGGATGTGCGAGTGTAAAGCTGACGGGGGCGATCGTCATTCTTCTTCCGGTCGTTTGGTGTTGGATGAAAGGCATTTCCGATCAACGATCGGCGATTCGCGAGGCTAAGAATGTTGGCATCATCGTCCTTACTTCGGTGTTGTTTGCGAGTCCCTTTTATGTTCGAACGTGGCTGTATTCTGGGAACCCATTCTATCCATACTTTTCCAGTTGGTTTTCGAATGACTCGCGCTTGCTTGAAACGAGCCTATACCATCACGCCATTGGAGCAGATTCGTTCGGTATGCGGGGAGCCATTGCTTTTCTTTCCACCCCGATTCTGCTGGCATGGGACGGAGCGTTGTTCGATGGGACATTTGGATGGCAGTGGCTTATCTTGTTGGGAATGCCTATTTTCGGACTTAAGATGGGTGAGGCGAGAAAAACGATTCGCAAACGACTTTGGCTTGTTTGCATCGCCATTATTTTCTACTCGTTTTGGTTCTTCAGCGCGCAGCAGGCCAGATTCGCTTTGCCGTTGTTCGTGACAATTACGTTGCTCGCTTGTTCCTGTGTGAGAGAGATGAGTAGCCGCAAACGAGCCATTGCAGCGGTTCTTCTGGTTGGTACTACAATCTTCTCACTCCCGTGGACGAACGCAGGGTACTATCTTGCATCGTGGGAACGACTACTCGGAATCTGGAGTAACACGCAATATGTTGACGATACGCTGAAAGACGAGTATGTACCGTTTGTCGCCGCGATCGAAGAATTTACGCCTGCTGATGCGAAACTACTGCTCTTGTTCGAGCATAGGAGCATGTACATCCCACGAAAATGCGTCATTGGCACCCCTTTCTTTCAGGCGGAGGGACTTACTCCACCGGAGTTGTATGCAGCTCCCGAAACTCTGATGACGTACCTAACGGAGAATGAGTTTTCGCATATTGGTTTTGCTCTCAAACCGATTGGGCCGGACCGAGCAAGTCATTGGTGGAATCGCGGAGATCCGGTATTCGCTAGTATCGAAAGGGCAATCGAATCGGATCATCTTCGGATTCAGTGGTCTTCGGAAAACTACATGCTTCTGATCGTGATTAAAACGTCGCTCCGACCAACAAAGAGCGGACCGAACGCTTCGCGATCCTGCCACAGCCTTCCGTTCTTGATAAGCTGTTCCCTAACAAAGGTAAGCGCTTGCCGCGCAACCGACAGCAACGTAGCTGCCTTGAGCGATTCAACTCCGAAGCGAAACCAAATTGGTTTTGGCAGTCACCGCTGTACAATGGACAGCTATTGCGACAATCCGCGGGTAATCCTGCTGGATTCCGTAAGAGCGAGGTTGATCTGGGTGGGAATCTGCAAGGAGAAGTCTATATTTCCTTCAAAATCCGTCCTGAACTGTCTATTAGCTGGACGGCATTCTGGGAATCACGTATGATCACTTTTAATTCGTGCGCCCTTTTTTCTGTCAAATTGTCGGCAGATATTCGTTTTTAGAGGTTTGGAGATATTAGTTATGATTCGACGAACTAGGAATACCGGCTTTACGCTGGTGGAGTTATTGGTAGTTATTGCGATTATCGGAATTCTTGTTGGATTGCTTTTGCCTGCCGTTCAAGCAGCTCGTGAAGCAGCCCGGCGGATGCAGTGCAGTAACAACATCAAGCAACTAGGCTTGTCCTTGCACAATTATGCAAGCACCTACAAGAGCGTGTTCCCTGCACGTAAAGCGGGAACGAATGGCACGTTTGTTGGTACAGAACGACGATCATCGAACGGTGGACGACTTTCTGCATTTATTGCCTTGTTGCCATACATTGAGCAAAGTGCGCTTTACGCCAATATTCAAGCGGGAAATCCTTCGGGAGTAGGCAGTACCTTCCCACCTGCTAATGGTGGGCCCACCGTTCTTCCAGGCGGACCATGCGCATGGTGCACATGGGATGGCTGGCAAGACTCTCCCGCAAACCTTAACTGTCCATCCGATGGACCTGTTTTCGCCCAACCAGCCAACATTCAGGATCACAACTATGCTTTCTCAGTTGGAGACACAGTTATCAACTCTCTGAATTTGAATAGCGTCCGAGGTGTTTTTTCTGCTTCATTGCCTTGCAAGTTGGGTGAAATCACTGACGGAACGAGCAACACGATCGTAATCAGCGAACATCTCAAGGCAAACTTTGGTCTCTCGACTGCTGTTGCGAACCAATTCTCAAACAAGATTGCGACGATTACGTCCGTTGCAGGCATGACACTTTCACCAGGTGTCTGCCTCACCCGAAGTAGCGGAGCCAACGTCAATGCGGGACAGGTTGTTAAAGGTCGATTCGGCTCACTCTGGACTGATGGACAGACCGAGCGAGTTGGATTCTCAACCGTCCTTCCTCCTAATGCTGCAGGTTGCACCGACGATGCGAACGGAAACGCAGACTCAGGTCCTAACCCATTCGGACTTATTGTACCGCCAAGCAGCAATCACACAGGTGGTGTTGTGGCTGGATTGGCAGATGGATCCGTTCGATTTATTTCTCAGAGTATTGACACTGGAAACCTTAATTCAGGTGTTGCCCAACCGGCCTCAGGTCCATCGCTTTACGGTGCTTGGGGAGCCCTGGGTTCCAAGTCCGGCGGTGACATAACAGTTTCGAACGAGTAAATTGTTTGGATGATTCAGTTAAATGCAAGTGTCGACCGGCACTTGCATTTTTTTTGGCTGCAATTTTTCGACCTGTATGATTCCATTTGAATTTGCCTATGCAACTTTGAGCCTGAGGCGCTAGCCGATTTCCTGCCGCGTGGCTCGGCTAGCGCCTCAGGCTCAACAAGTTTCAATCGTACAGGTCGCATTTTTTGTTATTGCGGTGTTCAATGAATGAGGGACTAAAGGAAATGACAAATAAAACTGGTTGGTTATTATCGGTCTGCTTGGTTTTTGTTCTTGGGTGCGGAGGTGACGACTCAAATCGACCCAAGACTTATCCAGTAACTGGTACGGTGAAACTCAATGGCAACCCCGTAGACGGCGCTATGATCACCTTCAATCTGACGGAAGGTAAAGGCAATGCAATTGGTTCTACCGACGCCAAGGGTAACTATGCGTTAACTACATTTAAACCGGGTGACGGAGCGGTACCAGGACAGTACAAGATTTCGGTTTCGAAGTTTGAGGCAGAAAAAGCTCCTGCTAACGCAACTACATTGCCTCCTGGCCAAATAGCCAGTGGTGAGATTGACTTATCTACTTATGCTCCTCCATCTGCTTCCAGTGGCGGTGCTAAGGCGGCGGCTGGTCCCAAGAACTTGCTGCCGGCCAAGTTCGCAAATGCCGATACATCGGGACTGCGAGCCGTCGTCGATGACAAAACGAAAAACGTATTCGACTTCGACTTGAAGTAATTCGAGATTGATTTAATGCTTACGCCTGCGGCTAATGAGTCGGAACGTGTTATC
>JBEBHM010000649.1:0-4966 GCA_040080875.1 Pirellula sp. | reverse complement strand
GCTCTGATTTTTCTCGTTGTCGATCCGGAGTGCATTTTTGCCTAACGGAGTCCACACGCGCACGTACTTGCCATCCGTGAGTTGCTTTAGAAAAGCGGACGCTTCACGCAGCGTTTCCGGTTGACGTTCCGTTTCGTAGACTTCGCACACTTTCTCGAGCATACAAGTCGTTGCACCCAGGATGCGCCAATGTTCGCTGCATGCGGCGATCTGTTTTTCGAGGCTGGCAAGTTCTAGCTTGGCCTCAGCCAGCCGTCGGTCAGCCGCCAAACTCTTCATCTCTTGGAATGTCTCACCCTGCCGTTGCAACAATTGTGAAACTCGCTCTTCGGCTTGTTGGATACGTTGGCCGAGTGTCTCCCAGCGTTTCTCAAGTTCCCCTGGCGGTGCGTTTTCAAGCAACCTTGCGATCGATTCATAAGGAACATGACCGCCGATGATCGAGGAAACGCGAGAATCCAGGTCTGCAATCTCGTCTTGCAGCTTCAAGTACTGATGCTTGAGCGAGAGTTGCTCCTCGAGTTGTTGTTGGTCCTCGACACCCAGATCTGCCAAGTGCGCCTGGCGAGCCCGTATCCATCGGTCCATTAAGCGTTGCAGAGATTTTTGTTTCTTGGCAAGCTCTTCGTCTTCTGTTCGAAGCTGCCTGCGTTGAGTGATGTACTGCTGGTGCTGAGCCAGTGTATTGGATAGCTCTTGCAACTTGAGGATGGGTCCCTCCACCTTACCATCGCCCGTTTGAGCAGCCGCCGAAGCGGCACGGATCGCAAGCTGTTCATCGCGATTGCGTTGATCCCTGTGGTCTCTCTGATCTCGTCGGTCCCTGGCATCGCGTCGATCGCGTTCGGCATTCTTGCTTGTATTTGAATTCCCCGATTCTCGCGACTGCTCGACTCGCTCCAACAGTGAGCGGCGCTCCGGATCCGGAGCATCGTTATTGGAATCATCGATGGCGACCTTCAATTGCATCGAGAGAGCTTCGATGCGTTGGAGCGAAGTCGACAATTCTAGCTTGCGTTGATCCAATTCGTCCTGTTGGGTTGTCAAGCGACGCTTGGTCTGGAGCAACGATTCATAACCCTCTGCGAGGATTCGAATGCTCTTTGGGGACAAGGAGTCGGCGAGTCCCAGTTGTGCCAAAGTTTTCCGCCATTGGCTTCGAGCGGACTTGAGACCCGAGGCAGCTTCCATGCCGTGTTGTTTGGCTGTCTTGTAGCGTTGCATGGCAGCCTGCCAATTGTGATGGACGGGCAGGTAACTTTCGCATTGTTCCAAACTGTGTTCCGCTTCACGAATGCGTTGTTCCAGCGATCCACCATGCTCTGGCAGCGCGGTCAACAATTCGTTGCGTTCCTCTTCGGACTTGCGAAGCTGAATGTTCATCGCTTCGAGCCGCGAATCGCATTCACGGAGATCGGTGCGACTTCCTTGTTCAAGCCGCTTCCAGTAGAGATAGGTACCGATTAGGACCACGATGCCAAATACGAACAACAACAGACCGTAGTTCTGGTCCATGTGGGTCTTGGCAGCAGCCTCCGCCATCGATGTCGCCAATTGGCCAGCGACCCTGCCTGGGGTAGTGGATGCTGTCCATTGCCATCCGAAGAATTTCCCCATACCTGTGACCAGGGCCATGGAACCCATGATGAACGGGAGCGCCAAATGAATCACATGGTCGATCGGCAAGCCCTCGTCGCTCTCCAAGCTCACCGCGTCGGTTTCAATTTCACGCTTGTGTTTGACCAGCTTGTCGATCCGCTCTTCCAGGTTTTGGCTTTTGCGCAAGGAGAGCAACAAGTCATTGCAATTTTTGTGCGCTTTTTGGAGGTCGTCCTCGCCACGGATGGACAGGAACTCGTTGATTTCGGACGCGAGGCGCTCGGCTTCCTTTTTGTCGTTGAGTCCTTGTTGCTTGGCTTGTTTGAGCCGAGTTTGGTGAACACGCACCTCACGAGCGGGGCCGGCCAACTGGCTGATCGCTTGCCGTGACAAGTCCGGCATGTTGGCAAGACGCTTGTCGTTGAGCAGTGCCGTTTGGTCCGCTTCGCTCAGCCCAAGTCGCTTCGCATCCTCAACGAGTTGTTGTTGGGTTTGCGAGAAGTCCGACTCCAGCCGCTGTATTTGTTTTTGCAATGAAGCGATCCAGGGACCTTGTTCTCCAGCGGCTTCGATTTTGCCTGCCAACGAGAGGATCCCTTTGCTCACCGGCATGTCGGTGGCTCGGCGACGAACTTGGCTGCGCTCTTCTTTGACCGACTGAATTTGACGGCGTTTGTCGTCGATCTGTTCTTGAATTTCGCGCAGTTTATCGACCGCGTTCTCGGGCACATCCACCCGCGCATGAAGTGCTTTGAGGCGACTGCGGGTCAAATCGCGATGGATCCAAGGGTCCTTGACCTGCAATGCTGTCTCGACCGCCTTGGCTTCCAATTCCCATTGATCGACGCGCAGCTTGAGTTCGTCGATTTCATTCTGCTGATTTTTGCGATGTGCAGCCAACTCGCCCCATCGGCGCCCGCGAACGGTCAATTGTTCCAGTTCATCGCGCAGCTTTTCGCGTTTGGCCATCATGCTGGATACTTGGCCATTCTCGACAGAATTGGCCACGAGATGTCCGCGAGCGGATTTGAGTTGACGCATGACATCGACCAGCGAAACGCGGTCGAGGCCACTCGAAAGCTTGTAGAGCTCGTCCGCCGCCGCCGTGTCATCGAGGGTACTTAGCTCTTGAAGCTCCCGAAGTCCTATGGCAAAGACATTCGTGAAAATAGATTCGTCCACACTGCCTAAGAGCGACGTCAGTCGATGCTGGCCTTGCGTTACTCCATCGGAGCTCGTGACGGTCAGCTGGCCGACAATGCTGGGATCGTTGAGTGTCGCCCTGCGAGCGATTTCGTAGCCGCCACCTGGCCCACTGACTCGCATCGCTCCACCAGGTTTACCAGGAAACACCGGGGGCAAATAGCGCTGGCGACGATCCGCGGTGAATCCATACAACATCGTGCGCAGAAAGTTCATCAACGTGGTCTTGCCCGCTTCGTTCGGTCCATAAAAGACCGTCATCCCCTCAGGCATGGAATCTACCGAGAGACCGGACCAAACACCAAAGCCATCTATCTGAATGTCGCGTACCTTCATGCCTTGGTACCTCCAAATCTTCTCGTCGGGGCCAGTAAATCGATCTTGTGACCGCGCAGCATATCCACTCCTAATAGCGTAGCACGATCAAGCATGCTCGTCGTAGCCGCTGTATCCTCCGTGTTGAGGATCGCTTCCCAAGCCGGAGTGCCTGGGGTTTCGCTCTCGATGATCGGTTTAAGATTGATGTTCTTGCCAAGCGTCTTGCGATTCTCTGTGGCCGTTCGCAGAAAATCGCCAAGGATCGTGTCCTCTTCCTGCCACTTGGACGGAAACGACTTAGGCGAGAGGACTTCGATGTCCGTCGTCCATACGGAACATGCTCCGTGACCGTACTCGCGGCGGAGCCAACCGAGGATTTCTTCTAATGCGGCGGGGCCCACCATGGATGCGTTCTCAAGATCCATTTCGATCCGCCACTGCACGATCAAATGCCTTGCGCCATTCTCCGACTGCAGACGCGAGATTCGCTTGGTCATCAATTGACGGATGTCTCGACCCAATGCCAAGTCCTCGGCGTCGAGCGTTTGCGTTACATACCGAAATGTATCCACTTCTTGCGAGGAAATTTGAGCGTCATGATTGCCATCCACCTCGACGGTCCAATACCCGTGCGGTCCATCTTCGGCAAACGAACGGCCCTGCGGTGTGCCACAGATGCGCATATGAGGAGCCTCGCCGTGCAGCGTTTGACGCTGATGATTGCCTCCCAACGCCCAATAGTCGATTCGCTGGCTGAGCAACGAGTCGCGATCAGCGGTACCGTGCGCGATCGCAATCACATACGTGTCATCGGAATCCACTTGAAACTCGGCTGCGCGAATGGATTCGCGACCGTCGTTCGATCGCCCGAGGATCGTTGCTAGCGCGAATCCATTGCGACGATAGACGACCGGCTCTAGTTGCCTTTTAGAAAATAAGTGAACGTTGCTGGGCAGGGCTACGGCGTCAGGCCATCGATCGGGATCGTCCACTTGCCCTGCTGCCCAATAAACTTGAATGTTGCGTTGGCGAAGCGCTTCGAAGTGGTCCGTCAAAAATGCTGGCCCACAAGCGCCACACGAAACCGGGTTCAATAGGTCGCCAGCCAAGAGAACAAAGTCTACATTCTCGACCAAAGCGGTTTCAAAGATGGTCTCTGCGGCTTTCCAGGGGGCGTCGACGAGGGCCTGCTTGAGATGCTCAGGCAAATCCAGCAAGTCCTGCATGGGACGTTCGAGATGAAAGTCACCTGCATGAATAAACCGTATGGATTCCTTGCCCATGGCCACCCTCCCTGTGGATTTGGTTGTTACGCAGATTCGCTAGCATTCACAAGGGCGAATCGCGGTGAGTGGGGAGTTTAGTTGAAATGGACAGTCTCTGCCAATGTCGATTCATCGCTCGCAAAACAAAATTCCGCAGAATTCGTGTAATGAACGGGTCCGACGGAAGGATGGGACGTTGATTTTGGGGGCAGTCGCACTCTGCATGTGCGACCCACGTGGGTGACTTCTGCCGGAAGTCACCATGCACTGTCAAGAAATATCGATGTGGCTAGGACGGCTCGTGATTGAGCAGGTGTTGGCGCAGGTCATGGTCGCACTCGGCAAGCGCGACCCACTCCGCCACTAACCGACTTTGATCCCTTGGACGTAGTTGGTCATTAGCTTGAGAATTTTGGAATCACCCAGCAAAAGGTGCGAAGCGGTCTCAAAGCGAGGTCGTTCCAACAACGACGACATACGACGGACTGATTGTCTTTACCGACGGAATCGCACCCGTGCCAAAACCGCCCGTTAAAAATCGGACGACGCGAATCCTTTGGCTATTCAACCATGAGACCAAC
>JBEBHM010000648.1:0-4967 GCA_040080875.1 Pirellula sp. | reverse complement strand
ATCCGGAGACTTGGACGGGTCCTGAACCCATGCCAGCAATTGCTTGCGGTCCATACGATCCTTGAGTCGCAAAACGTCTGCATAAGGAGCCAACGCGAATTCGTCATAGCAATCTCTAGCTAACAGAGAGTCGGGATGCTCGAAATAGGATTGATAAAACGCGAGCCTGTCGATGGGATCTTCGGGGAGCCGTCGTACCTCCTCAATATACTTTTCGGCTTCTGGACTGAGAGGCAAAGGTGAAGACCAAACAAGTTCTTTCGGATCGACTCCCATCAGCAAGAACTTTTTGTTCGATTTGCCCGGTCCGAAATAAGTGGCCTGAATCGATTGATTGACTTTGAGAAGCGCGTCGCCCAGCAATACCTTTTCGATCGTAAAAGAAGCAACTCCGTCAATTTCCGTACGTTCGTCGGTCACTAACCGGCCTATGGCCACTGCGTCCATGGACGCAAGCTCTTGACGCAGCGTTTGAGAGGCTGCGGCGCAAAACGGGCAAGCACAGGCCTCGGATCGGTGCCCTTCAGCCGAAGCACATTGGACACCCCATGTTAGGGTAAGGGTCACCATTCCAACCGCGAATTTCCACAGTATTGGCAAAGGAAACCCAATCGATATCGTAGGTGCATTCATAACGATTCCAACCTCGGAACTTTTCCTAAAGTAATCGGACACAGCAGTCCCCCTAATGTACGTCATGAGTGGGCAATACTGCCAGACGTTTGAGAGGATTTTTTGAACGCAAACGCACATGCATCCCCAGAAAGACTACAAAAAAAGGGCAAATTCAGCTACAGTTCAACATGACCCTCGCCAAATGGCGCTCACCATGAGCTTGAGGCGCTATGAGGCTTTCCCATTTTCCAGCATCTCAAATCACTCGCTTAATTGAGCCTGAGGCGCCAGCCGATCGAGCAAAACTCGGCTAGCGACTCAGGCTCAACACAAAGCCAGTGAACGACTTGCGACAAAACTTCCGAGAAGTCACCCGCATGCAATTGCCCATTTTGAAGGTTTTACCTGAATCGACTGATTCGTCGTTGCTTCAAATGGGCACTTCGGAGGTGGCCCAAACATGCGCCACGGTTGTTCCAGGGTTTGAATCGAGCCGCCGCTTGCCCCCTTGGCTGCGTCGCGAAGTCCCCAAAGGGAATGCGAATCATTTCACGTCTGGACTCTTGGCGGAGCTACGTTTGGAAACCGTTTGCGAAAACGCCAAGTGTCCCAATCGGATGGAGTGTTATTCGCAAAAGACAGCTACGTTCATGATCCTTGGCAATGTGTGCACCCGACCATGCGGATTCTGTGCCGTATTGCGAGGCAAACCCGAAGCACTTGAATTGGATGAGCCGTCGCGTGTCGCTGAAGCGGCGCTCAGGTTGGGGCTGAAACACGTAGTGATCACGTCGGTTACGCGGGACGATTTGCCCGATGGAGGTGGCGAGCATTTTTATGAATGTGTGATCGCGGTTCGAGAAAAAACAGGTGCCGCGATCGAGGTACTGACACCCGATTTCATTCGTCACAAACATGGCCTCGAACGGGTGATCGACGCGGCTCCCGAAGTCTTCAATCACAACATGGAAACAGTTCCCAGATTGTATCGCAAAGTTCGTGGCCCCAAGAGCGAATACCGATGGACGCTCGAATTGCTGCAACGAGTCAAAGCCCGCAATGGCGAGATTAAGTCCAAGAGTGGACTGATGCTTGGACTGGGCGAGACTCGCGATGAGTTGCTCGACTGCTTAGCTGAATTGAGACGGCATGACTGCGATTATTTAACGCTGGGCCAGTACCTGCAGCCTGGTCCAAAATATTTGCCCGTAGTTCGCTATGTTCCGCCGCAAGAGTTCGAAGAATTGCGGCTGATAGCCAAGTCGATGGGATTCAAAAAGGTTGCTTCCGGACCATTCGTTCGCAGTTCGTATCACGCACGCGATATGGCCGATGCGTAAGGGCGGAAGTGCGGTTGAAGGTAGTGGATCTTGTTAAAGATCTCTGCGATCTGAGAGGTTTCACAACCTCCACTACCACAGTTTTTAGCCTTGAAGATGCACTACGTAATCCCGTTGCTTCGTCCAAACACTTCGGTGATTTCCTGTAGAAAGTTGCAGATGTTGGGCTGCAACAAATTCGAATCACAACGCCAAGTCCAGTTCCCTGTTGCCAACCCCGGCGTATTCATTCGAGAATCCGAATCCAATCCCAACAAATCTTGGACCGGCGCGATTGCGATGCACGCGACCGAACTCCAGATCGCGCGCATGGCTCCCGTATGAATCTGAGATGGATCGCAATTAAGATAACGCAATGCGAACGACTTTTCACGATTTATCTCAGCTTGACTCCGAGTGCTCCCGGCGCCGGGCTTGCTATGAAACCATCCCACGAGGGTATCATTGTCGTGGGTACCTGTATATGCGATGCAATGTACTGGGTAGTTGTGAGGTAAATCGAGAGACGAACTATCACCGCCGCCAAAGCCGAATTGAATGACTCGCATCCCTGGAAAATGATACCGGTCACGCAATTCTCGAACCTCCTGCGTGATGAAGCCAAGATCTTCGGCGATTACAGGAAGTTGCCCTTGAATCGATCCTTGCAACGCATCAAAAAAGTCCGAGCGAGGCCCCGCTCGCCACTGCCCGACACGCGCATCCGGCAAATCTGACGGGATTTCCCAATAGGCTTCGAATCCTCGGAAATGGTCGATCCTGATTAAGTCGCACAGCTCCTGTGATCTTCGGAAGCGACGTATCCACCAGTCGTATCCGGATCGGTGATGGGCTTCCCAACGATATAGCGGGTTTCCCCAGCGCTGTCCCAATTCTGCAAAATAGTCGGGAGGAACACCGGCAACAACCGTCGGATTGCCTTGTTCATTCAATTCAAACAAATGTTGATTCGACCAAACGTCCGAACTATCCATGGCAACAAAGATCGGAATGTCGCCGATGATTCCAACATCGTTGGAGATCGCGTACTGACGAAGCGATTGCCATTGGCGGTCAAACAAGAATTGGATGAACGCTTCGAAATCGCATGCTACTCGCAATTTATCGGACCAATTTGCTAGCGCATGGGTTTCACGACGAACCAGGTTCGGATCCCACTCATTCCATGCGCGTTCGTTGTGATAATTTTTGCACGCGACAAAGAGGCAGTGATCCGACAACCAACTCGCTTGCAAGTGTCGATATTCTTCGAATCGCGAATGCAGCTCGGAGCGTTGATTCTGGAATCGACGAAACGCCATTCGCAGCAATTCCATACGTTTGCTGGCGGATAATTCAAAATGCGATTGCGTGGAATTGCCTCGCACGTCGTTGCTATGCGGCTTGGCTGCGTCGTGCCAATCCTCGATGCGCAGCAGGCCGTCGCGTGCCAAGAGTGCGGGACTGATAAGCAACGGATTGCCGGCGAAGGAGGATGGCGACTGATAAGGAGAGAAACCATATCCGGTCGGACTTGTCGGCAATATCTGCCACCATCGTTGTCCGCACGCTTTAAGGAATCGAATGAATTCGTAGGCGCTTGGCCCTAAGTCTCCCGAGCCCAAATCACCGAGGCTCCATTCTCCATCGGTTCCTGGCAAATGGTCGACGCTCGCAGCAAACGTGCGAGCAGGCAACGAAGTGACGTGAAGCAACAACCCGCTGGCTCTAGCAAACAATGACGACATAAGGCTACACAGTTCAAGTGAAAATCAAAACGCAATACCAGAGTGGAGCACTTCATGAAGCATGTCAAACCAAGTTAGAAATCGCAACTGCCCGGTGTTCGAGGGAATGGTATCACGTCGCGAATGTTGCTCATTCCCGTCGCGTATTGAACCATACGTTCCAACCCAAGGCCAAAGCCTGCATGCGGCACGGTACCATATCGCCGCAGATCCAAATACCACCAATAGTCTTCTGTCTTGAGACCGGACTCCAACATACGGCTCGTTAAGACGTCGAGCCTTTCTTCGCGTTGACTGCCCCCGATGATCTCGCCAACCCCAGGAACCAGCACATCCATGGCTGCCACGGTCTTTTCATCGTCGTTTAAACGCATGTAAAACGACTTGATCTCCTTCGGGTAGTTGTAAAGAATAACTGGCCCCTGCACATGTTTTTCGGTGATGAAGCGTTCGTGCTCGGCTTGCAGATCGATTCCCCAGGAGACCGGGTACTCAAACTTCTCACCACTCTTGAGCAAGAGGTCGACGGCCTCTGTGTAGGTTAAGCGAGTGAATGGTTTGTCCAAAACCAACTGGAGCGCGGCCGTCACTCCCGGCTGAATTCGCTTTTCAAAGAATTCCATGTCTTCCGTGCAATAGGAGAGTAGATCGCTGATCATGTGCTTGAGATAGCGCTCTGCCAACGTCATGTTGTCGACGATATCAAAGAACGCCATTTCTGGTTCGATCATCCAGAACTCAGACAAATGCCGCGACGTATGCGAGTTCTCAGCCCGAAACGTGGGTCCAAACGTATAGATCTTTCCCAGCGCCGTCGCGTAAGCCTCTCCCTCAAGCTGACCACTGACGGTCAAGTACGAAGCCTTGCCAAAGAAATCTTGGCTCATGTCGACTTTGCCTTGAACCATCGGAATCTTGTCGATCGGCAACGTGGTCACGCGAAACATCTGCCCAGCACCCTCGCAGTCGCTGGCCGTAATGATGGGCGTATGCACGTACAAGAAACCGTCGTTTTGAAAGAACTCGTGCGTGGCGAAACTAAGGCGATTTCGAACCCGTGCGACCGCACCGAAGGTATTGGTGCGGGCCCGAATGTGTGCCCACTCACGCAGCTTTTCAAACGTATGTTGCTTTTTCTGAAGCGGATAGTCGGTCGCGCTGGCGACACCAATGATCGTGACCGCGCTTGCGGCCATTTCCGTCAATTGGCCTTGTCCCTGGCTCGCTTTGATTTCACCAGTCACCACAACGCTGCTTCCCACCGACAGCGATGTGATCTCGGACT
>JBEBHM010000647.1:0-4971 GCA_040080875.1 Pirellula sp. | reverse complement strand
CAACATACCGAGGCCTCCGATGGCCGCTTGTCGGTCATCGCTTGTTCCTGCAATGTAGGCGTTGGCATTCATCAAACTGGACACACTCGCTTCATAGGAGACCATCCGGTATCCGTGATTTTGAATCAGGTGCATCGTGATCTGACGCTTGAGATCGAACACTTCATGTTGACCGTGCGTCGCCTCTCCCAGAGCGACTACGCGAGCATTGCTGAACTGTCGATCTAAATCGCCGAAATTTTTCTGCGGCAGGTTGATTGGCACGGCGGACTTGCGAATCCAGTCGGTGACGGAGCCCTTGATCGTTTCTTGGGCGTCGCCCTGAATCACCGTATTCAGTGCAGCTTGATTCTCAACGATGTCTGTCGTCGTTATGATCCGTGACTGCGTCCATCCAGTATAAGGTGGAATCGCAAACGCCAGCACCAAGCCAAGTAACGCTAAGGCTATGTGAGTTTGAACCTTCAAGATCCTACTCCTCGCTTCGATGAAGATGTTGATTGGGTTATCGATGAGAACAACGCTTCTCCACACATTCAACATCAACGAAGAAATCAGTTCGACCTTGCGCCGTTCAACTCAAAGTTAGCCGAATTCTGGAATTAGGGGAACGGTCCAAGGAACGGCGACTTAGGCTCAACCTTACTCGGAACGGTCTTGGATCGTGTTCGGGGGTCAGTGTTGCGGTTATCAGGCAGTTTGAGACGAGCGGCAAGATTTCGCTCGAATCGTTCATCAAGATCGCCATTGCACTCGGAGGTGGGAGCGATTTCGAGCATCTCTTCAAGAGTTCGGATTCGCAGCACCCTGTATCGATGGACCAGTTGCTCAAACAATCCAAAGTTCGCAAGCGTGGAAGGATCACATGAAGTATGTTCCAGTGAAACTGACACACAGAGATCCCAGAGGAGATCGGGCGTGAAACTCCGAGTCCTCTGCGACTCTGCGTTCCAGTGTTTTCTATCGCTGACGTTCTAAACATAGACCTTTTTGTTGGCATCGACGACCCAGACCTTGTCACCCGCTGCAGTGCTGGCTGTGCCCGGCTAGTCGTGCCCGGCTGATCGCGTCGTACAGCTCTTGGGAATAGACATACCCACCGCCCGCTGCCCGCCAACTGTTGTTGGAGATCGGAGCTCCGGAAGCAACTGCGTAGTTATTGCCGGCCTGATAGGATTCCTTTTAGCGGGGCGCATCAACGCTCATCTTCGGTCATTGTCGCTGACCGGCGATTTCAGAAACATCCCCAGTAAAACGAAGATGGATGGCCCTGAGAATGCCCTTCAGTTCGCCTTCCGTTGCACAATTCTCCGAATTGTTCGATCCTTATTGATCCAATCTTAACTTGGCTTTCGCGATTTAGTCCCGAAGGGACGACAGATCAATTTATAAGCAATGATCGAAGTAAAAAATTGGCATAGCTACGCCGAATACCAATAGACCGGCCAAACTCATCATAGCAATGTAACACAATCGGCACTTCGTAAACACATCACTGTCGGGCCCGCGTCAACCTTCGAACTTCCAACGTCAGTCGTATGAGTCGACGATGATTGGTAGCAATTCGGTATAAGCCTAAAATTCGCTGCCTAAGAGGCAGCAGCAGCGATGCCCCCAACCAAAACAACGCCGGATTCCCGAAACGGTACCGGACACGAATGGCACCTTTTCCCTCATGCTGCTGGGCCCCACGCCTTCGATTGCGGAAAGCGAAATGTTTACTTGGGGTTCTCGCTCGAAGACTCGCTTTACCTCAGGCTTTCAAATCCCGTCGCTTCGCGCTCACGTCCCGAAGAAACTGCAACGAGGTAGACTCACTAACGGTTTGTAGGGGAGTTCAAATGCGATTCGGTTGCCTGTTGTATTTCGCCCTTCGCGTTGATCGCTTCGAATCGAAGCGAAACTAGTTTGTCGGATGACTTGACGGGAAAACTGAACTCGAATGGAAAAGTATTGTCGGTCAAGATTTCTTCTCGATCCGATAGTTTGACCCGCAGCTTGGCGGATTTCACTGCTTCTCGTTCGGCCGTGAGGTAGGCGTAAAGCCAGGTAAGCTCGGGTCCGAACGACAAGATCATCGCGCGTGCTTCGCCAAAGGGAGTTTCGATTCGCTGGTGGGTGATGACTTCTTCGGGAAAGGGCTTGCCTTGGAATTTGCCTTGAAACAATGAATTGAGCTTGATCCCTTCGATGACGAAGGCGGTGATCCCTTTCGGCGTGATTGAAAACTTGGCGATGCCGTTATTAACATTAAGTTTGCTAACCTGGCGTTTGTTATCGCGCCAGACCGTTGCATAGTAACTGCCCGCCGGTATGTCGAGTCGCATGGTGACGTCGCTCAGTTCACGATCGCACTCATTCATCAGAGCGATACAAAGCGAGTTTTCACCGCGTGCAGCGACGTGATTCACTTGCACGTTGTCGGTTTGCACGAACCCTTTGGGCATCCAAGGAGTCACATGGTTTTGATCGTAGAATTTGCCGGGCGAGCAATAGATGCTGCTTTGCAAGAAAGCGTAGCACTCGGCGTATTCCGATGAGAAGTCGATGGCCCCCTGCGAACGATCGCTCGCTTCAGCCATCAGGTAGTCGAGCACGAGGTTCGCCATCGGAAGAACATGGTTGTAGTGAAAAGACGTCGTCGGCTTGAGCTCCTCGTGCGGATGCAGCGGGAAGTCGGCTTTTTCCTGCGCAGTCGAGTAGAGCGTGTTGAAATGATAGCCAGGGAAGTTCGCGAATCGGCCTGTCATGGCGCTCCGGGCAATGTCGCGCAGAAAATCATCATCGGTACCCTGCGCGATGCGTAAAAAAATCGGCGCGTGCGTGGCGAGATAGAGTGCGATCCGTTGCACCGTGCCGTTCCCTTCACAGGTAAGTCCGTGTTCGGAGACTCGCCAGGCGGGGACGGTTTCCTTGGCGACAGGCAAAAGGCCCGGCTTGTCAAGCGAACCGCGTCTTGGCGCAAAGCCACTTTCATTCACCGTGATATTGCCGTCGGGGACTGATGGGTAGAAATAGATAAGCTGCGCATAGAGACTCGCTCCGCGATGCGCGGCGTCAAGGTGACGACGTTCACGTGTATCGCGATACAACTCATAGAAATCTTTCCAAGCCGGCATCATGTATTCGAAGAAAGTACCGTCAGCGGCTTCACTAAAATCGGTGGGTACCTTCGTGAGTTCAGGTTCGGCCTTCGCAATGGCGGCGTCAAGCCACTTCCCATCGCCCGTGGCTCGATATCGCCAAAGGTCGTTCTGCCACGCGCCGGCGGGACTGACCCAATCCATATTCAGCGTTCGACTGACACCGTGCAAGCTTTCGACGCTGTCGCGAAAATAACTCGTGGCACCACCTGCGATGCGATGTAGCGCGGCGAGTTCGGATAGCGGCATCGCGGGCCCATTCATGCGTATCGAGGGACGCTGACTGCTTTTCATCCCTTCGTCGTTCAAAGCGAAGAGAAATTTCTCACGTGAAAGCAAGAACTCCATGATGGGAACGCCTTGCTCGCGAAAGAGTCGTTCGTTGTCCGTAACAAAGGCGAGTCCAAGCGGGTGTAAGGCACTGACGTTTTTCACTGAGCCAGGTGAGTCGGGATAATGAAACGCCTTGTTCGTCGGATCGAAATTGCCCCACGGGCCGAGAACATTGTCGAGCATATTTTCCAACGCCGTGTTGAGCGACGCGAGTGTATTTTCACGCCGATCGCGGAAGCCACACACTTCTCTTGCGACATATTCAAAAGTCTCACTAAGCGGCTTCGGCTGCATGATGAGTGTTAGCTCGAAGGTGTGCTTCATGCCTTTATCAAACCTTGAATCCTTTGCCCCGAGAAAGGGAGCGAAGACCATCGGCTGAGCATCGCCTTTCGCGTTGCGAAGCGTTGTTCCAAACCGGCGAGTCTGCGCTGTCGGCATAGCGAATGGAAACTGTCGTGGCTCCGCAAAGACACCCAGCGTGCCGCGTCTTGTCTGCACGAGGCATCCAGGAATAGAACAGATGTCATCGGGAATGAGGAAGGACTCGTCAGGAAGTCTTAGGCCGTTCCACACAAGCGGCTGAAATAATTCGATCACATCCTCCATTTTTGCAGCGGGCGCTCCGGCGAAAGCGATCGACCACATACCCGGTTCCTTCGCCGTGAAAGTGTATCGTAACTTTCCCTGAGTGAGTTCGGCTTCGAGATCGATAGCGTTTCGCGTGAACTTCCAATGCGTTACGTCGCCACGTTGTTCGATATCAGGATGAGCCAACGTGATGACTTCACCTGCTTTGAATATATCGCGTTCGATAGTGCCATCGGCGAGCTTCCATCCGGCAAGATTGTAAATGGGCTTCGTCGATTTTACTGACGATACCGTAAGTGGCTCGCGCGAGTGAATAGCGATGAACTCGGGTCGGAAAAGTGAAACACTTTCTTCCGCGCGCAATGCTGTCAGAGAAGTAAAAACAATGGCGACGAGTAGGATGAGATTTATCATAGCTTCATTCTCACTAAGAGCCTCGTTTACGCGTTGCGTCCAGTTTGAAATCTGGCGATTGGCCTTGCCGACAAATGCTTCGGCAACGGCTCCGGTTTTTGGTGCCATCTCCACAACGAACCCCAACGCCATTTTTCAGCACGATCGACTAAGCCTGCTCGCATCGCATTTCATTCGACGTACCGATGCGTACCACCAACCCATTTCATAAATCGACTCATCTCACCATCAACCAGCGGTCGGACTACGAGATGATAGTGGTTTGGTATCAATTGATAGCTGAACAATTCAGTTTGGTTACGTTTCAATCCTTCGCGAAGGATTTTTTCGAAAGCAACATAGTCACCTTCCTTATGAAAAATCGTGGCGCGAAGATTGCCTCGATTAAGGGCGTGATATATCCCTAAGGCTTCATCAGCGCGTTGCGGGCGTGGCATTTCTACAGCATAACAATTATTACTAACGGGTAAAAGAGACCTGACCCCTTTTC
>JBEBHM010000646.1:0-4978 GCA_040080875.1 Pirellula sp. | reverse complement strand
CTCCAGCTTAACCACTAAAGAGTTCGTAATGCATGACGGCCGATCCACTTGTTTATTTAAGGCTCCGTTCGGAATTTTGATGTTCGCCGTTGGGATTTGCCTTGGATTCCTCCGAAGCATGAATGCGGATGATTTCCCAACCATCCGAAATACTGAGAAATCAACCACCACGCCACGAACCGCCATCGACGTCGCAAAAAATTCCAAGCTGCCGACTGGCTTTGAAATGTCCGTCTTTGCGTCGGAACCCGATGTTCAAAACCCCATTGCTATGACAACGGACGATCGTGGCAGAATTTGGGTCGCTGAAAACTATAGCTGGTCTGGAAATGGCGCCGGTGGTTTCGATGGTAACCAACGCGACCGAATCGTCATCTTGGAAGATGTCGACGGTGATGGAACACATGACAAACGCACTGTCTTTTGGGACGAAGCTCGCAAACTTACGAGTATCGAAGTAGGACATGGAGGTGTATGGGCTCTTTGCTTACCCAACCTTATCTTTATTCCGGATCGAAATCGAGATGACATACCCGACAGCGCACCACGCATCGTGCTCAATGGATTCGATGAAGCCGCCGTGGGGCACACTCCTGCCAATGGGTTGAAGTGGGGCCCCGATGGTTGGCTCTACGCTCGACACGGTATCCAAGCGACTAGCAATATTGGCAAACCCGACGATACCGATTCACAAAGAGTTAAGATCAATACCGGTGTATGGCGCTACCACCCCATTAGGAATAAAGTAGAGCCGATGATGTATGGCATGACCAATGCTTGGGGGTTCGACTTTGACCAACATGGCGAGATGTTTGTGATCAATACCGTCATCGGGCATCTGTGGCATGTGGTACCCGGTGCTCACGTACGACGGATGTATGGTGTCGATCTCAATCCCCATGTCTATCAGCTGATCGAGCAGACCGCCGACCACGTTCATTGGGATACAGGTGAACAATGGAATACGGTCCAAAAAGGGATGTCCGATAAAACCAACGAAGCTGGTGGAGGGCATGCGCATATTGGACTAATGATCTACCAAGGGGACAATTGGCCCGAAGAGTATCGGCATCGACTCTTTACGCTCAACCTGCACGGGCTCCGGATCAACAGTAATTCGCTCGTACGCGACAACGCTGGATACACCGGCAAACGTGCGCCCGATTTTTGTTTTTTCAGCGATCCATGGTTCCGAGGCATGGAAATGATCACCGGTCCCGACGGAGGTGTGTTTGTCGCCGACTGGAGCGATACCGGTGAGTGTCACGATCATGATGGCGTTCACCGTACCAGTGGTCGAATTTACAAGCTGACCTACGGAAAAACGACCCGCGTCGCTTCGCTAGATCTTTCTAAAAGTTCGGATGCCGAACTGATCGCCATGCACTCGCGAAAGAATGCATGGTGGCCAAGGATGGCGCGTCGGGTCTTGGCTGACCGATACCATAAGATCGATTCGCCCCGGGATCAGACGGTCTTCAAAATTGAACTCATGCGAGCCCTACTCGAAACCGATGACGTCGCGCAACGCTTGCGACTCATGGAAACTCTTTTCGAGGTAAACGGAACATCCGAGGGCTTTCTGGTCGAACAGCTCGGTCATCCGGATGAACATATTCGAGTCGCCGCACTGCGATTCTTGTTTGATCGTCCGGCCGCAAATGGAAATCCGCCATCCCCCTCAGTTCTTTCGGTCTTGAAAATGAATTCTCGACGCGATACTTCGGGGCTGTTTGCTCTCTACTTGACGTCCGTTCTTCAGAAAATGCCTGTGGCCAATCGCTGGCCGCTTGCGGAAGAGTTGATCCGCAATGTTCAGTTTGCCGAGGACCGTATGTATCCATCGATGCTTTGGTACGGGATCGAGGAGGCCGTGGCTCGCGATCCCGTGCAAGCCATCGCATTACTCCCCAAAAGCGGAATTCCGTTGGTAACCGAAAACATCGCTCGTCGACTGACCGTCGAAATCGATTCGGAGGGTTCCGTGGTAGAAAAGTTATTGACTGCAGCCAGCCAGAAGGGATTCCCGTATCGTGAGCGTGTCTTAGCGGGTATGGCCAAAGCGTTGAATGGTTGGCAACGAACACCGCAACCAAAGAACTGGCCTGCGTTTGCGGAGCAATTCAAAGGACACAAGGACCCAGAAATCGGAGGGTACCTTCAAAGCTTGCAGATTGTATTTGGAGACGGGCGGGCCGCCGCCGAAATTGAGAAACTGGTGATGGACAACGCAGGAGAAGCAGAAGCCCGGCGGCAAGCCCTTCGTTCACTCGTTGCTGGGCGCACCCCGAATTTAGCTCCCCAATTAATCAAACTGCTGGGAGATCGAGTGATGCTCAAAGAAGCCATCATCGGGCTTGCGAGCTACGATCATCCCGAAACACCGAAGCAACTCTTCAGCAAACTAAAAAGTTTTGGCCCAGCCGAACGAGCAGCCGCCATCCAGACCCTCGCATCACGGCCAGGGTATGCAAAGGCGTTGATGGGTGCGATTCGAAACAAACAGATCGCGTCGGCCGAAATTTCCGCATTTTATGCGCGCCAAATTCGATCCTTCGAAGACGAAGAACTGACCCGTGATCTCACTGAATTGTGGGGCGACGTTCGTTTGAGCAATGAAGAAAAACGAAAGCGAATGGACGAATGGCGCAATACCTTAACGGCTCAAGAATTGAACCGAGGTGACTTAAATCAGGGACGTGCCTTGTTCCAAAAGAATTGCGCGAATTGCCACGTGCTCTATGGAGTTGGACGCAAGGTCGGCCCCGACTTGACTGGCTCCAACCGAAAGAACATTGACTACCTCTTAGAAAATATCGTTGATCCTAGTGCCAGCGTAGGTGCCGACTTCCGCACGTTGATCGTTTTGCTCGACGATGGACAAGTCATCAACGGAGCCGTCATTGAAAAAAGCGAACGAACCATAACGCTCCAAACTGCCCAGGAACCGATCACGTTGGACATCAAGCGGATCGCTGAGTCAAAGCAATCATCGACTTCGATCATGCCGGACGGACTCCTGCAAAACCTCGACAAAAATCAAGTTCGAGATCTCTTCGCCTATCTGATGGGAAGCACTCCTTGAAAGAAAAGAACGATTGTCCCCAATCGTTCCCAATACAAAGGATCACAAACAATCTTCCCCGATCAGTTCCTGAGCAATTGAGGACAATTGCTCTACTCTTGCGACAGTTTCGCTGCGAGGGCCTTGATCTCTGAAGCGGCGGTCGGTGTGTACCCGACATGCACATGTGCGATGGTTCCATCGGGAGCAATCATGACGGTGTGCGGGATGCCGGTTACCTGCATCGATTGGCTTACCAAACCATCGTAGTCGAACAAGGTATTGAATCCGACGAAATTGCGTTTCGAGATGAAATTGCGAACGATGTCCGGAGTCTCTGTCGCGTTGACGCCTAAGAACATGACGTCGCTCGGAGAAAACTCGCTCATGGCGTCCAAGTACTCGGGCAATGACTTGACACAAGGACCACACCAAGTCGCCCAAAAATCCAATATGACCACCTTGCCAAGGTACTCAGATAACCGAAATCGTTTTCCATCCAGCATCGCCAACTCAAAATCCGGTGCCTTGGTTCCGACGAGCGATTGCAAAGAATTGGTTTCCGTCGGTGTCGTTTTCCAGCGTGGGGACGCTGCGACTATGGGTTGCCACGCTACAAAGCTATCCAACTCGCCGCTCGACCGTGCGTCACCTGTCTGCACTGAACCGATGCTCGGCAGATCGACCAAACAAGAACCCAACGCCTTGGAATGACATACTAGTTGATTGCCTTGGACATCCCGAACGCGTACATTCAACTCAAACCCACCGGCAAACTGAAGGCGAATCTCATCATGTGCACCCGATGCTCTTCGGTTCACACTTTCTGGCGTGGATGTGGAATCGCTTGCTGCGTCAGATTCGGTTTTTTGATCATCTCCGAGTGTCTTGGGCAGACTCAGAAAGATTATCGAGGCAATGCGATCTCTGTCGATCAGAAGCGGTTCCAACCGCGACTCGATCTCGATTTGTTTTGCGCTCACCGAAATGAGGTTGCCTCTTAGCAGGTCGCCATTCTTGGCCAGAATGGCTTGACGGAAGGGTGCGTCGCGTTGGTTTCTCGGTAGGGTCAACAATGTATCTCGGGATTCACGAGTGAAAGCATGCTCGGTTCGCCGCGTTGCACCCCCAAGATCGACTGCACTCACGAGGTCGGATGAAATCGAAACGACCCCTGAAAATGGTGTCCATAGAGATAAGGCATCGGCTCGAAGAGAATCCAAACGGCAAGGCAACACGTCGCCGTTCTTCAAATACAATCGGTCCGTAGCTACGGAGAGATCGATCGCAAGCGCTCTCTGTTCGAAGTAGCCCACTCGCCCTGGAATTCGAATGTCGATCCTCGCCTCGTTCTTGGCATTGGTGCAGCGCCAAAACAATGGGGATTCGGCGTTGCCAAAACGCAATTGACCGATCGACCGATTGGTTCCGATAGCCAGAGTGGCCTGTTCAGCCAAGTCTCCTCGCTCGCCAATTGCCATCTGCACTCGATTCAAGCCTACGGCACTGCATTCCAACGTCGTGTCGAGCGACTCGGTTCGAATCGAAAACCACCCTTCTTTGTATCCAACCAAACTTCCGGAAATCATATCACCATCATGAAATCGGACCACATCTCGACCGATTTCGTAACCTTCCGAAACGATTGAGGACAATTGTTTTACACTAGTTGCCTGGATTCGCAGTCGATTAAGTAACTCTGTCGATTTAGAGTCCGCCTGGACTGTGTCGGTCACTACGAGACTCTCTATCTCAAGATCCTTTCCCTGATTCACAATCAACAGACCATTTTTTTGAGTCTCGGATTTTTCACGAATCGAAACCGCCTCCAAACCATTGCTTCCTAACCGCGAGAGAGTTCTTTTGATCGAATCCCAACGCAAACGGAAGGAAAATCGACGCGCTGTTTCATCC
>JBEBHM010000645.1:0-4981 GCA_040080875.1 Pirellula sp. | reverse complement strand
CGTCAGCTAGACACCTGATTCACCGAGCGGCACAACAAGACCGCTCGGTTTTCGCCCCCATGTCGGCTCGTCCGACTGGAGCGCGAGGCTCGTCAGCTACAGAGCCTATGCCAGCGGGTGAACAACCAAGCCCGACACAAGCTTGGGATAAAAGTAAGTGCTTTTGGCAGGCATGCGTTCTTGATGCAACGAAACGGCACGAATATGGTCAATCGTGGCCGGCATGACCATCGCCGCAAGCGGATAGTCGAGATTGCCTTCGAGTTTACCATTAAGACCATCGATCACTTCTTGAACCAAGTGAACGTAAGTGGGCTTGGGCATTTGTTTCAAGCCCAGCAAGTCTTCGAATACGAGGCGATGAAGCACTGCAACACCGAGCCCCTGCCAGTCCGAGGAGTGCTCGCTCGCGATGGCCGCCATCCGATCCGCAGCAGCTTGTTTGGCTGAAATCCGAGTCCACTCGTTCGACGCTTTGGAGTAGATGGCCATTATCAATTGTTCATCGAGTCGATCCATCTCAGCCCAAACAGCCCCAGCGCTCTCCCGTCCGGTACCGACTAATTCACAATCGAAGCAGTTCGATAGACGCTCATGGAGCTGTGCAGTTGTCATCTCTGGTACGCCGGAAAGCAGTCGATGTGTCGGAAGTACCACCAATCCGGGATCGCTCATGCTCACCAGCATGGTCAGAACGAAATTGGCAGGGTGTGCATCTGGGAGCGGTGACTGCGCGTTTAGCTCGTCCCGATAATTGCAAGCAGTTTCGTATCGGTGGTGTCCATCAGCGACGAACATGTCCTTGCCATCGATGGCGGCCATGACCTGCTGAATCGTTTTGATGTCGCTTATCGGCCACATGCGATGCACGACCCCCAAATGGTCGGTGGCTTCGAGTCCATGGACACCCGCGATCTTCGCCTCAAGTATTTCCTGGATGGCGTTTTCAGGGTCGGGATAGAGCCCAAAAATTTGCGATAGATTGGCTTGTGTGGCTCGCGTCAGTCGGAGTCGGTCATCTTTGGCTTTGGCGTGCGTTTGTTCGTGGGGATAGATGTTCCCTTCACCAAATCGCTGGAGTCGAACTCTTGCCATGAAACCCCGTCGGTTCAGCGTTTTGCCAGCGATTTCAAACTCCTGGTGATAAACGTAGATTGCAGGATCGGGCTCTGTCTGCAGGATGCCTTCGTTTCGCCAGGAACGGTAGATCCGTGCTGCGCGCTGGTAAACAGCGTTCTCGTCTTGATCTTGGTCCTCGCGCCGATTCAACTCGAGCCGCAGGAAGTTAAACGGTGAGAGTGCGTAGAGTTGATTCTGCAACTGGGAATCGACGACATCGTAGGGAGGTGCGATGCAATTCGAGAGGGAGCCGACTTGTGCAAGGTTATATCGCAGTCCGCGAAAGGCTTCGATTTTTGGCATGATTTCAATCGGTAAGTGCACGAAAAAAGCCCGGCGAAAAATCCGGGCTCAGGATTGTTGAAAGCTACCCCGCTAGGACTCGAACCTAGAATAAGTGAACCAAAATCACTTGTGTTGCCAATTACACCACGGGGCAATCGTGACAGTCTCGTCCCAAAAGTAACGCTGAGACGAGAGAAGTTTAAACGCCGCCGTTCGACTTGGCAACCGGAGTTTTCGTCACGAGCGAGCAGCAAAATCAAGAAAAAAGTAAGTTGCCGGCTTGACATTTGCAAATCGCGAGGAACACGTTGCCGCCTTTGTGCGTTGCATTGCCTAAAAAGCAAGAGTCAATTTGGGCGATCTGGGAATTTTGGATCAAATAACTTGACGCGAAATGCTTGCGTGAGTCAATCCGAGAATAATTTCAAAATAGCCTGCCTGGAATGGGTACTTTCCGGCGGTAGCGATGCTAGGTCCTACGGTTGTAGCGGTTTTGACAAATTTCGAATTTCTATTGACTAGGTAATTGACAACCACCCACCCGCCAAATACCTTCAGAACGTTGAACCGTTAAGCGCCGACTACTGCGGTTACCCACCATAAGACATTATTCGCACATTCAAGTTTGCATCCTGGAGAATTTAAAATGATTGCGTTTCTCGGCCAGAAGTTCCTTCGCAAATTCCGTTTCCGATTGAACAAAAATCCTCGCCTCATGAAGAACCGACGGTTGAAGGTTCTGTACAGCCTGCGAAATCTGGAACGGCTCGAAGACCGAAAACTCATGGCAGTTGTTTCGGATGGAAATTTCCAGCAGATGTTCAACATACTTGGTCCGAACAACGTGACTCAGGTGGTTGAACGAAATGTACCGGTGAGTCATGGTGCCGACGCCGCGCTGGCGATTTCTGCCAACTTTACTGATTCGCAGATGCCGCTAGTCCAGATCAGCGTAGATGGGAAAGCAACTTTTCAAACCATCCCACTTCCGGGTGCCCCAGGCGCGATTGGTCCCACTGCCAATCCAGGTGGCCTACCAGTCGGAAATTACGAAGGATTTTATACGTTCACCGATATAGGTCCAAGCTTTGGAAATACCTCGATCAGCGGGAATACGCGTCTAAATTCGTTTGTTCTGCTCGTGCCGCTGGGCACGGCATCCATGAACCGTGATGTCTACGTTCGCCTTACAGGCGGTGGCAGTACGGATTTCATAGCAACGTCTGGTTCTTACCATGGCGTAGATCAATCGAATCCTGTGGATGCTGGCGCAGGCTTTTCTGCCAGTATTCCCGGGCCTGCTACAAGCGGTTCGGCACTGGTAATGCCAGGACCGATCGCAGCAGGCAACTCGACCTTGGATGCGATCTTTACGATTCAACGCCAAAATCCATCGCCGGTGATCATAACAGATCTAGTCACCGATCCCTCGGCCACCGACCCGACGCATTTGGAATTGGCGTTCCCACATGCAAGCCATATGACGGCTGGTGCTGCAATCGTTTTCGGATCTGCCAGTACGGGAACCGGCGTGGTAGACACGACTCTCGAATGGGATATCGTTCCGTCGGGTGCAGGGTTGACCCACGCTGCAGTTGAGGTCAACCAATCCAATCCCATCACGTCTGTTTATTACGACGCGGGCGATGCTCCCAACAGCTACGGCACCACGATCATCGCTGGCGGGCCAATTCACGCTGCCAAGGGCCCTCGCTTGGGTCCAACGCGAGATACCGAATTAAATGGGGTTCCGGCAGCACCCGGTGCCCTCGCGGACGGTGATGATCTCGCGGTAGGCAATCCGGAAGAAGTCATGCCACCATCAGCAGTAGGGGATGACGAAGATGGTATTACTTTTGCTTTCGCGCCGATGGGAATGCCAACTTTTGTTTCGCAGTCGATGGCTCAAAATAGCCTTCCCGTATCGGTTAACGTAACAAATCTGTTCCTAAATCAGACCGGCTATCTAACGGTTTATGTGGACTGGAACATTAACGGAGTATTTGATCCACTTACCGAAACGGCGGTCGCGGGATTGCCTGTGCTTGGTGTTGTCAGTGGATCCCAGAGTATCCCGGTCGCGATAAATGTTCCGGTCAGTGCAAGCGTTACGCCGGGTACAGCCTACATGCGAGTGCGTTTGCATTCTAAAATGATGGGTGACCCGCAAGTTCTTCCTCCAGGTGGTCATGCGAATGATGGTGAAGTCGAGGACTACCAAGTCAAGCTCGTTCACGGCAGCGAAATCCATGGCTTTAAGTTCGAAGATTTGAATGCCAACGGGATTCGAGAACTTGGCGAACCCGCAATGCCTGGCGTTGCTATGGTTGTCCCCGGCGGACTTGATATCTTCGGCAATCCAACTCCTACTGTCCTGACAGGGACTGACGGCAAGTTTTGGTTTAATAACCTTTCGGCCGGAACGTACGTTGTGTCCGAACTCTTGTCCAAGAGCGATGTCACCGGTGATGGAATTTTTGATAACGGCGGAACTTCAATCGGACCGTATTTAATCGATCAAGGTCTTCGTAGATCAACCAATGACGTTACCGTCTCTTTGCTTCAAGGGAAAATCAACGACACTCCAGTTTTTGGTAACTACATCACTGGATCGATTCACGGTGTCAAGTTCGAAGACTTGAATGGAAATGGCGTTTGGGACAAAGCCAACGAGCCTGCAATGTCAGGCATCTCTTTTGATCTTTACAAATTCCTTTCTAAAACCGTTGTCAACCTTGTAAGCGGTAAGACGTCTACCAACTACAAGTGGGAATTGCAGCAACCCACGGCTACGTCCGACGTTCACGGTGAATTCTGGTTTACGAATCTAATTCCGGGCACCTACGAAGTGGTAGAGCAACGTGGTCCTTACGCGCATACCACGCAACAAGCTGCAGCTCCAACGACTACGACCAGTCCCTTCGTCTCAAACACATCGTTTGTAATTACGAGCCGCCGCGAGTTCGTTTGGGAAGCAGGGGCTTCGTCTCGTCCAATGGATTTGGATGGAGACGGGAAGCTAAGTCCTGACGAATTTGCGGTTGCAGCAGCAAACGCTGCTATGAAGAACGAAGTCCTGGCGACACCGGCGAACCCAGAAATCGCCCCAAATCTTGTAGTCGGTGCAAACGACAAGTCGCAGGATCTTTGGTTCGGCAACTTCCGATATAGCAACATTACAGGCTTCAAATACGAGGACGTGAACAACAACAAGAAGCTTGACGGCAGCGAAGTAGGCTTGGCCAACGTGTCGATGCTGCTCAAAGGAACCACCATTTTTAATAACCCCGTCACCGCAACCGTTTTGACGGGTGCTAACGGGGCCTTCACATTTGCGAATGTTATCGCCGGAAATTACACGGTTTCCGAAAGCACAACTACCGACACGAACAATGACGGTACAGCCGATATCTCGCAAGACATGGTCTTGGATACGACGCTCCAAACATTTGATCTTGTCAGCGGTGCGACCAAGAATATCTCGTATCAGTGGGCGAACTATGTTTATGGTTCGATCCACGGCGTGAAGTTCCAAGACACGAACGCGAACGGCGTTTGGGATAGAACGTTGACCGGA
>JBEBHM010000065.1:0-18302 GCA_040080875.1 Pirellula sp. | reverse complement strand
TCTCGGTAGACCGCTAATTCCCGCGTCGTCGAATTGTAACTGACCACAATATGATGGAAAACGTTTAGTGGGAAGTCGGTAGACGATCCAAAGGAGAATGCGCCTGCCCCGCCCAAAGTTACGCGAAGTGCGCCCGTGGAAGTCAACTCAAGATGAAATGCGCCAGTCACCGTACTCGCATCGGCATCGGTATTGTAAAGTGCTGCTGCACTTGCCGGAAATGTGGATGGGCGTAGCCAACTTTCAATCGATACCTGAGGCCTGGTACCTAGGCTTGGGACAGCAACACTATTTGATGATCCTCCGTTGCCGAACAGGGTTGTATTGCCGAGATTGGTGGTCACGGAAGATTGCGTACCAACCAATCCGCTTCCGGTGGTTGTTCCATTGTTTCCGTTTTCGGTAGCATCAAAAATGGAATTCCCATTGGTGACATTGATCTCACCGAACGGGTAGTAGAGAATCGGCCTAAAACTCAAGGTTGTCGAAACATAAGATGGCATAAAGGTCGCATCTAAACCCAGCGGTCCACGGTCCGCGACGATGGCGCCTGACGTCTCGTTCATCGGCAGCCAAAGCCGGAGACCTGAATCGCTCGCGTTGACTTTGCCGCTTCGGATTTGGTCAATCTCGGACAGGCTTAGCACTCGATTCCAAATCGTGAGATCGTCGATTCGTCCAATGACTTCGAGCCCATTCGCGAATGTTGGAGTCGCGTTAGTTGCGCGTTGACCTACAAACAGCCCATTCTCGGCAATGCTCAGCTCCGAGCCTGCCGAAGCGAGAAACGCGGTCCCCCAAACGACTCCGTCGACGACAACTTGGATTTGCGTCACGCTGCTTGAAGCGGAAATATTTCTGCTAACTGAAATGTGATGGTAGTTGTTATCAGAAAGCAACGCCGCTCCGACAGGCTTGTTGAATGGGGTAGAGAAGCCGGGAGTAATGACGGTGACCGTTGAGCTCGAAACTGTCGAAGAGACGAGGACTTCGAATTGATTTAGGACCGACGTGCTTAAAACTGTTTGCGACGCGGTTTTAGACGATCTAAGCCAAAACGTGGTCGTAAAATTCGTAGCCCCATTTAATGCATCGTTGGGAATAAGCAACACATCATCACGGAAAATACGGGCACGAGACGTTAAGTTCGTGGTTGAGCCGTCGGGCGCGATCACGGAAACAACCGTGTTGAGACTTTGAGCATCTACTGAAGCGGATTCATTGATTGTGAAACTGTCGACCGCCACTGCGTTTACTTGTACGGGAATGGTAACGGTCGAGCCTGCCACACCGGTCGTACCAATAGAAATCGTTTGACCTTCCTTAACACCGGTTCCACCATTTGTCAGATCGAGATTAGCCGTTGTTACGATGACGGGGCTACCATTTCGAACGAGTACCGGGAATTGATCCCCCTTGAATCGCACCAGTGCAACTCCGTTGTCCGATGGAGTGAATGTCACTGGGGTTGTTGCACCGGAAGCAGTGGCAGCGCCAGAAACGGTCCAAGGCTGATCGGTTACAGTGACATAAGTGGGTGTGCTGACGAAAGTACCGTGGAACTCGTTCGCGCTGGAATCGGTCGCGATTCCGGCCGGAGTGTCGTAGAAGCGATAATCCAACTTGACATTGATTCCGCTGATTGGAATGGATCCATCCCTATTTTGAAGGATTTCTGTATCCGACAGTACTCCATTGAAAATACGGATATTGTCAACACGTCCGTCGAACTGTTTACCCGCTTGAGCACGACCTATGTTTACGATTTCATTGCCGATAAAGTCGTTCCCCGCTGTGGCTGTTCCGTCGAGCACGCCATTGATGAAAATTGCTTGCTGGTTTGTTGCCGTGTTGTACCGGTAAGTTACGTGCGTCCATGCGTTGATGGGAATGGTCTGTGTGCTTTGAGCAGTTGCGCTACCCGAAAACCCGAATACAACGTTGTTGGTGGTATTCAAACCCAGGAAAAGGGCAACGTTTGCGGCCGTCGATTCCGTTCCGAAAATCGCTCGATCACCGGCAACTCCCGACGGACGAATCCATGCCGAAGCCGTAAAACTTCCTTGCAATCCCAGAGCCGCTGCATTGGTCGTCGCGATGTGATCCGTGCCGTTCAATTCGATGGCTCGCAAAGTAAACGGCAGCGACGTGACGGCGCCTTCGGTTGTGACCAAGTTCTGCCCCACGTTGGTAACGCCAGTAGGCAAAGTCAATGTGCTCAGCTGACTCAGCCCGCCCAGGGCTGCAATCGTCGCGGGCGTCGCGACGTCGATCCGCGTCCCCTCAAGTTCGAGAGATTGTAAATCATGGAAGGCGATGACCGACGCGAGCGATCGGAGTTGGCCATTGCCTGTGAGGTCCAACGACTGCAAATGCGCCAACCCGACTTGTTCACCCGCTTGCGGGCCGGTCGAAAGCGTTCGCGGAACCAGATTGGTTACGTCGCTGTCATCGAGATTGTTTGAACTCAAGTCCAGCGATCTGGCATTCACCAGGAACTCGGCAGCACGCAAATCGGAAATCGATTTCCCGGATGCATTGATATTGGCCAAGGATGCGAATTGGCTTGCGTAGATTGGCCGTTGAACGAGCAGCGTTTGGTCGAACGTCACCGTCTGATACGTTGCTCCGAAGATCGTTCCGTTGTTTGCTGGCGTCGTCAAATCGTTTGCAGTGGTTCCCGTTAGTTCGTCCAGCCGCCAGTAGCCTTGCAAACCCGAGCTGCCGGGGCTAATGGTCGTCTTGTGTTGGGCTTCGATTGTGCCAGCGGATAACGGGACATTCCACACGCGGATTTCATCTATGTGTCCGACGTAGGTTCCCGCGATGGCTGCATTGGCGCCGGAGCGAAGAGATGCAACCGTGTTGGGTTCGAATAACTGAGTCGCAGTGGCAGCCGGTATTGGATTTCCGTTGATGTAGAGGTTTTTGAGCCCCGTAAACGCTCCGCTGAGCGGTCCCGACGTGGCGTCGAACGTGGCCGCTATATGCGTCCAGGCCAACATTGGAATGGTCGGACCATTCAGAATCTCCCAGGCTGAACTCGTCCCGTCCGATCCATTGCCCGTATAGAACTGAATTTGGTTACTCGGGCTGAGAAATAGGCCGTAACCCCGCTTGGATGTCCCGCTGTCGTGCAACGTGGAAATCAGTGGCCGAGTGACAGCTCCATTGTTTTGCGGTCGAATCCACATCTCGATGGAAAAGTCGCCGGTCGTCCCGCCATTCAAAGCCGTATCGGGAGTTACCTGCAGAGAATCATTGCCATCGAAAAAAAGCGAACTGGTTCCAGCCAGCCCCGCAGAAGTCGTAACGGGAATGGCTAGTTCATTCGCAATGGCGGCCAAGAATTCAATCGATCCATCCGTTCTTGCAACCGACACATCATCAATGAACCAGTCATCGAGCGCCGAAGCACTGGCCGCGCTAAGACTTCGGAAACGGAATTGGAATGTGGTCTTAAGAGCCGTGTCTGGCAGCGCAAGTTGCCGCCTTGAGTAAGTCTGCATATCCGGACCGCTTCCAAGTTGACGATCTAGTTCGATCCAGACTTTGGTGACGTCCGATGCTGGTTTCCCATCGATTGAGAATTCCAATATCAAATCTTCGTTGGTCTCCGGCGAGTCTCCTCCACCGGTGCGTTGAAACGAGTAAGTCAACACGGCTCGCGAAGCGCCGAGCAAATTGATCGGCACCGAGGAGAACGAATCGTTGCCGGCAGGTTGGCCGTTGAGCCGGGCCGAAAATGAGCCACTTGGCTCGCTCACGCCCGTCCCGTCGATCGATGCATTCGTGACTAATTGCCATCGCGCCGCCGCAAACGAACCCGTTTCGAAATTGTCTTCAAACGCCGTCGTCGTCGTTAAACCGATGATGGGATCCGAGTCCTTAGCGCTGTTTCCGAAGGTTGTTTGGCTCGACAGCACCGCTTGGATCGGAAGATCAAGCACGTCCCGATCGTGAATCTCGATCGGCTCGCCCGTGAATTGATCCGCGCCACTGCCACCGAACAGTTTGTCAAAATCGTCGTTGCCGACAACGAGATCATTTCCATCGTCGCCGTGCAAAATATCTCGATCCGGGTGAGTTGAAGTTTCATGGGATTGGCCTCGCGCCGGCGGAGTGATTTCAATCACAAACGGAGTCGTAAACCCACCGACTATTGCGACTCGCAAGAAGTACATCCCAGCTGGAACGGCGCGAAGCGAGATCGACTCAACGCCGCGCTGAACCAGATGCCCGTCTGCGTCGATTAAGTCGAATCGCACACTATCGAGGAAAGTCGCAGTCGCGCCGGACGCTCGGATGGTATTTCCGCTCATGCCGTCTCCGAGTGTCGAGAATTGGAAGTACTTCTCGATCACTTGGGCCGAAATCGCGAGGACCGAGAACGACTCTGGGACTCCTGTTCCGCGATCGACGAGGAACGATCCGCTGCCAGCGACAGAAATGTTTTCCAAAACATCGAAATTGGTTGGCAACGCGACGCGCGTCGCGTTGCTACCGGCGACGTACAAAACTCCGGCCTTTGCAATCTGGTCGAGACTCTCTGCATGAGCCGCCGCAATCACTACATCGGAAATTCGGTCGCCGTTCAAATCGACGACGTTATTCGATGTCTTTGAGAGGTCGAACTCATAGTTTGCAACCCGAACTGGTTTGGAATCGGCGATGGATGCCAACCCTAATGTGCCGTTCCCATGTCGACCTGTACTATCCACTACTGCATCGCCACTGGATTCAGCGAAACGGTACCAAGCGTGCAAACCGATTTCATCTCCACGTAATCCCGCACGCGCCAATTCGGCTATTTCTGCAGGCGACAGAACTCGTTCAAAAATGCTTAGCTCTGACATCGTTCCGGCTGCATTCGCAGTTCCAAAGGTACTTGCGCCGTTCTTGGCCCGACCCAAGATCAACTCGTTTGCCGTTACGTCGACCAGATTCACCGCTAACGAGCTTGTTCCTATCAATTCCCCATCAACAAAAGCCGAAACCGTGTTAGCGGAGTCGCTAAGGGTAATTGTCAACAAATGAGACTGTCCATCAGACAAGTTTGTGATGGCGAAAAAGGCAGGGTTGAAGTTGCCGCTGGTTATTCGTAAAAAGCGTTGGCCGTCTTGGTTGGTCAACGAGACATCGAATGTGTTGGGTACGAAAGTGGCACCGTTGTCGGCCACAACGCTGGCGTTAATTAGCGTTTGATCCATCGAACTATCGCTGCTGAATCGTATCGAGGCCGTCAATTCACCCAAGTTGTCGAGTACCGAGCTGGGCAAGGTCAATAAATCGTTGATGCCGTCGAATCGCACGCCGACTTGCCGAGCATCGATACCGGGTGTTACCAGCGTCGAAGCCGTAGTTGGAAATTCGAATAGGGTTCCGATGCCATATCGTCCGATGTCGTGGATAACGTGGGTCGTGCGTTCGAATTCAATTCCGCGAGAGTCGATTTCCAGCCTTGCCCCGGACCACGCCAGATCATCGCCGGCGATCGAACCGCTCGGCTTGACCGCCGCCAAAGTCACAAATTTTGCGTTTGCCGGAATAGGTACGTTGAATCGCGTAAACGTTTCGCGAACTAACGGAGAGGGAATGGTGCCCGTAAATTGAAATGTGCCGGAGGTTTGAGTCACCGCCACCGGGACGCCATTAACGAAACCTGTCAAGACGCCGCTGGCATCTCCAACGATGACCACCGCGTGGACTTGAATCGATCCAACCGGAAGTGCATCATTGGGGCCAACGCGATCGGCTACGAATCGCAAAAGTTCGGTCGACGACAGATCGCCTGCGGCCCTAATCTCGTCGAGGTCAAACGTCAGCGCCGAATTGGAGCTAATGCTTAAGCCCTCTTCGATCTCGGCATTCAAGTTGACTTGATTGGAAGAGTTCTCGTATTTTTGCGTGGAAATCGGGACCGGGACATTCGATGTTTGTGTGGAAACGACCGCATCGTTGGATATTGTACCCTGCGTGGCGCCGGTCCAGCCAATACTCGAAAAGTTGAAGTTGACCGTGCCAATCGTCGCACTGGTCAAGCTAAAGCTCGACGCTCCACCTTGCACGATTTTGTCGACACCCACATTGTTTGCATCTACCGCATCAGCGTAAGCGTCCGTAAGGATGATGGACGCCAGTTCGCCGGAAAAATCGTCGAACAAGTTCCCCAAAGGAATCGAATGCGTAGGGCGACCTGTCACTATGACCTCGCCGAAGAAACCGGTATCCAGATGACCTGCCGAAACGGAAAGCTCATTCCCTGCAATTGTCCATGCGGCGGCATTGAAATTCGTCCCACGATGGATTCTGAGCGCGTTGCCGTCAATCATTCCGACTTCGTCCAGTCCATCGTTGTCCAAATCGCCGAGCGCCACCGGTTGCACCGACTGCATGTTCGTGCTGCTGACTTTGACGAGCGTCGAAACTCCGTCGGTTAGACTCGGCAACATTGGCACGGCATTCGATTGATGTGGAATCAATGTCTCAGAGCCGAAAACCGGCGTCGAGTTGTCGATGGTCAATTCCAACGTCCAACTTACTAGCGTGCCGTTGTCCGATGTTGGGAATGCGTCTTCGACAAACAATTGCCAAGTTCCAGCGGCAGTCGTTCCATCAAAAATGCTCAAACTTTGGAACGGTCGAAACGACCCAGTGAACGGTGGAGTGCCGGAAGAAATGCTCGCAGCCGCCTCGTCGTCGAGTTTCGTACTCGTGAAATTGTCACCCGAACCGCCGACACTCGTGATCAGCAACGGAAACGCCGCAGAATTAGGAGCGATTAGACTGACACGAACGTCCGAATCCCAAGTGTGATTGATGTTCACGGTTACGTTAACGTCCACCACCCGACCCGCTTGAGCCACGGATTGAGATGAGAACAACGAGGAAGGCGAGCTACCGAATGCAAGGTTCGGCGTCACTGTAAACGTGTTGATCGTCGAAGTCGACACAAGCCCGATCTCGGTCGGATTGGCGAGCGCACTGACCAACAGCGACGTATTCGTACCGCCGTCGACCGGGACGAATTCGAGTCGGTTGGTTGCGCTGCGGCGAACAAAGACTCTGCCGTTAAGCGGGCTGGCCTCAATTTTCGCGTTGATGTCGCCGACAAACGCATTGGCCGTCGCAGTAAGATCTCCAGGACTTACGACGCGAGAATCGACAAAGGTCGCGATCGTCGTCGAAACCCCGTTGACCGCGAGCGTAAACGAACTGGTTAGGCCCGTATTGGTCGGCGTATTAGGGGCCGTAAAAATTGCTGGCGCGATGGCAAACGTATTCACAGTCGCTTGTCGATTGCCGAACACCAATTCCTCAACTCCGTCTCCGTTCAAATCACCGGCGGCAACGATGGGCAGGCGGGCATTGGCCCCAACGAGGATCGAACTTCCCACGGCTTGGCCAAAATCGATGGCTGCCAGCTTATCCGAAACCAGCAAGCTCGGCTTCGCCGCAGTCGATCGAAAACCGTTGACGATGGTTCCTGAATAGACATAGCCCATACGGCTTCCTGTACCGGTTGACGGTGCGCCAAAGGTCGAGGTGGTCGAGACCACGACTTCAGCCTGATCGTCGCCGGTCATGTCCAACATCTGAAGCGTCGGCAACTCCTGAAGATTAAGTTCTGATTTTTGTATCCGAATGGTTCGAGAATCGATCCCGTCTCCTTCGACGTTGAGCAAGGTACTGACGAAGGCATCATCCCAATTGCGAGCCCAAGGCGTGGTGACACCGTTCAGGATCCCGCTCGTCGGACCGCCGTAGACAATCGTTATGACATAGTCATCGCCATCAGAACGCACGAACGCCAAATCGGACAACCCATCGTTATTTACGTCACCAAATTTGGCGCCCGGATGGCCCAAAGCAGAATGTTCGATAACGATATCCGATAAGTCGACTACGTTGTGTACGTCGCTAATCTGCATGGGGCCGAAGAATAGATAGCTGCGAGCGCTGCTGCTGGCGATGAAGTCTTCGCGTCCGTCGCCATTGAAATCGCCGGCAGATCGCAACTCGGAAAGTTGGTCGCCGCGCTGCGGACCTTGAATCACATGAGCATCATTGACGACGTCGGCGCGCAGTGTCGCGCCGTCATCAAATAGCAATCGCACCTGATCGTCCGTCAATGCCTGATTGAATAGGGCAACATCGTCCAGGAAGGACGCAAAACTCGCATTGCCGGCAGCGTTGTTTCCGATCGATATCAAGTTCCCTTCGGAAGGAATATTCACGGACCCGACGAATTTTCCGTCAAGGAAATACCGCAAGCTGCTGCCCACAACGACCCTGTAGACTACCGTCAACTGGTGCCAGAGAGTTCCGAGACTGGCTGCAACCAGATCCGCACCACTATCCGTGAACGTGCCCGCTGATGTTCGAGCCCCAAGGTTGGCTGTCCCGGCTGCCAGCGTCGCGAACGCTTCTTGACCACTGCCCCCAAACAACACATTTTCGGAACCGTCGTTGACCATACTCTGGAACCAAGCGCTAAACGTCCAAGTCGAACCCAGGTTGGAACCATTGCTCCCTGGGATCGTCAACACGGAGTTGGGAAATTCAAAAAATGCCACTTGTCCGCGTTCTGGGTCAAGCTCGGTTACGACATCGGTATTGCCGGCATGAATTCCGGAACCGGACACATCCAGACCGGAATTCGCGGAGTTCGCGAAGTCGTAAAAAATCGCTGGTGCCGGAATCGACAGATCGACTCCAGGACGCAGCGCCGCTGGCAGGTTCGCGTAGGGAGCAGCCATCACGTGGATATAGGACTCGGCAGGTACTCCTACAGGAAATCCGCTGGGCAAAGCGAACGTCGCTGGCACATCTCCTACTGTGTCGGCTACGGGCTGCGCATTTCCATGAATCGTATCGGCCCCCGTACCGCCCGAAACATTGTCGTCCCCTAGATTTCCTACGATGTAGTCATTCCCACTACCACCGACGATGGTATCGGTGTAAGGTCCTCCAAAAAGTGCGTCATTGCCGGCCCCACCGTCGATTCTCAATTCGGCAAGGGTCGCATTCTGCTCCAAATCGCCTCGCTCAAATCCCCACGTTTCAGCGCCTGCGATGGCCGCACCAGCAGTCGTGGTGAAGGCGAAGCCTCCATCGGCATGCACCACATCGTTGCCTGCTCCCGTCTCGATCGACATGACCTCGACGTCGCGCGTTTGGAAGTACTGATAGTGTTGTTCAAAAATGTTGTTACCGTTGCCGTCCGTCGTAGTACGAAACGCTTGTGTCCCGATGTCCCATGCCAAACTGGCGAACTCATAACGATGCAATCCTGTGTTGTATTGAACGGCCACAAAGTCCGGAACGTCGAAGCCTCGGCGATCCGTATCACCACCAAGATATAGAACACGGTCCGCACCCGCACCGCCTAGCATCTGATCGCTGAACGTCGGAATGAACGTGCGCGAAGCTGGATCGAAATCGGTATCGGGCTGATTGCCTAACAACGGCAATCGATCGGGAATAATCTGGAACGTATCGTTGCCATTGCCACCAAACAGCAGGTCGCTGGCTTGGCGATCGTAACCGCCTGTCAACACGTCATTCCCATCCATCCCAAAGATCCAGTCCTCGCCCGCACCGCCGAGAAGAATGTCATCACCAATGCCACCAAGGATCACGTCTTGCCGTCTAGCCGAGTCGCTGCGAATCCCCAAATCGATCATTGGAATAGCCGCCAAAGCGTTGGCATTGCTTGTACCCGTCAAGTTGAATCGCAGACTGTACGTTGTCGGTACTAGATTCGGTGTAGTAACCTTCAGCAAGTACTGTGTGCCGGCTACTAAGCCATTCATCGAGACACTGCTTGCGCTCCCGGTTGATGTTCCCGTCTGAATCAAAGTTCCGAGAACGTTTGGATCCGCCGTTGTATTAAAAATCTGAAGCCCCAGCGAGTCGATCGGTGACCCGCTCGCAAGTTGAATAACCGACGATGGACTGGCATTCGCCGCCAACGTAAACCGATACCAGTCGACGTCGGTTGGGCTGTCCATGGTGAGGCCATTGAATTCCAATCCATCAACATTGGCCAATGTTCCGTCGACCGCAATGAGCTGACCCGCGTTAGCAGAGGTGAGACGAAACGCTTGTGCCGGAATATCGTTTCTGCCACGCAATGCAGGTCCAGATGAGCTTTCCGTTTTGTCTACGAGAATCGCATTGCCAGCTCGAATCTCGATCCGGTCATCACCAGCTCCGCCATCCACCCAAACCGATTTTTGCACGGTCGGTCCAACGGTGACTTGATCATTGCCACCAAGCGCATCGATCAAGATGACTTGGAAATCTCCTTCGGGTGGAACGATGCTATTCAACAACAACTGAGTGACCAGGTCTTCAGTGGATTGCGATATTTTGACCAGCTCTGTTTCGCGACTGTTCGGGTCCGCATTGGCCAAGAGTTGATCGACTCGGAACTTCAATCGGTCTTCGCTAAAGACTTGGTTGCCCTGCGCATCCGTCGCGTCAAAATCTAGCCGAACCTGAGCCGCAAAACTAAAGTTGCCATTATTGTTCGTTAATCGGGTGATCAGATGGTGGTCGGTCAACACGCCCGGTTCCGTCACGAAATTAACATCTATTTGATCGTCCGCATTGGTGCCGCCGACATACCAGACTTGATCCGATGCGCGTGCATATTGCTTCCACGCATCGTCCCCTAAACCTTCGTCAAGCGATTCCAAGGTCGAGCCATCCGCACGGTAAAGGATATCTGTTCCGCCATTGCCAAACATGAAATCGACGACCGTTCCACCGAACAGCTCATCGTCCTCGAGCTGGCGTATTCCGCCACCATCGTTGTTGAACAATCGACCGGTGCTATCGACGAAGACACCGAATTGATCGGCCACATTGATTTTTGGATTGAAGCTCCATGCAAAAAGCTTGTTCGTTCCCAGGCCACCGATCAGATCATCGTTACCACCACCGGAATACAAGATGTCTTGATCGCTTGTCGATCCGTTGCCGATATCACCTAACAATCGGTCGTCACCTGCGAATCCATAGAGCACGTCGCTCCCCAGTCCACCATCCATTTGATCGCGGCCGGCAGATCCAAGCAGAATGTCATTGCCGCTGTTTCCATCGAACACACCGATGTAATCGCTCGATCGATTGGCCAGCTCGGTGGTATTGAGCGCAACGAAAGGTGCGGGTGGAGCCGTCACAACCCCTGAATCAAGTGCCGACAAGGTATAGAAGCCGATCGTGTCATTGCCTGCCAACCCTGCGATGCGGAATTGTTCGACCAACAAGTTCCCTGAAGAATTGCGCATCGTGACCGGGGTATTCACACTGTTGAACCGAACGAGTGCACGCGTCGCCACTCCGCTATCGCCACCGATCAGGATGGTATCGTTGCCCGCGGTTCCATTAATCATCGCGATGTCAGTCGCATTGTCGTCTGCGACGTCGCCCGCGACGTCATTTCCAAAGTGACCATCAATGGTGTCCGTTGCCGCTGGCTCATCGGTCCGAATAGTGAACAAGTCGATGCCCGAGCCGCCGCGTTGGATATCAGCCCCTCGTTGCCCCTCGATCAAGTCGGTTCCGGCCCCACCAAACATCGTGTCGTTGCCGCCACCACCATAGAGTTGGTCTTCGCCACTGCCGCCATGAATCAGGTCGTTAGCACCGTGTGTGTCGGCTTGTGTCCCGATGCCAGCGGCGGTGTGTGTCAAATAGGTTGAGCCAATAAAAATGTCACCGGCGATGAAGTCGTTGCCAGCATCGCCTATGAGCGTTTCTTGCCGAATATTTCCGTTCAGGAAATCGCCATCGCTACCGCCAAAGAGTTGGTCGCCAACCAGGGTAAGCTGGCTATTGAATGCGATTAAGTTGGCAACCGATGGAGCAAAGGCAAACAACGTATCGCGACCGGCGCCGCCAAATAGTCGTTGTCCGGCTTGAACACCTGTCGAGCTGGTGTTGCTTCCCGCGTCGCCAAACAGGTGGTCATCGCCATCGTCGCCGTAGAGCTGGTCGATACCTAAACCACCATGCACCACATCCTCACCGGCACCGCCACGAACCACGTCATCGTCCGCGCCACCGTCAAGGTTGATATCGTTTCCTGCTCCTGCGTCGATGTAATCAAAACCGTTACCGCCATTTAAGTTGTCCACGTCGGAACCACCGAACATTACGTCGTTGCCATCGAAGCCGATGAGCAAGTCCCGTCCATCGCCCACGACTCCATCGACCGAAAGACCGGCGACGATTGATGGCGTGATGTTCAGCGGTAACGTATATCCCGTCGGGTACAACGCATTCATCGCCGCAAAATCGAGTGGCTGCGTAAAATCACCGGTCCCAAACCGATAGTTATTGCGAGTTCCGATCGGCTGCCCACCGAACATCACATCGTTGCCTGTGTTGCCATCGATCGTATCGTCACCCAACATCCCTACCAGAAAATCGTTGCCACCCTGGCCGTTGAGCAGATCGATACCCGAACCACCGATCGCATCGTCATCTCCATCCCCGGCATTGGCGGTGTTGTCTCCATTGCCCGTATAGATGACATCGTTGCCAGATAACGTGGTGACACTGTCGTTCCCATCGTTCGTCGACGGTGTCAACGAGACCGAGTCTGCGGTTCCAGCCACGAATGTAACGATGCCATCATCCGCCACGATAAAGTTGTTGCCTGCACCACCGAGAATCGAGTCGGCGTTTCCACCTGCAAGGATCGTATCATTGCCTGTTCCGGCATTGATCGTATCGGTACCACTGAGGACCGAAATGAAAGAGCGCGCGGTGGTCGGCAATCCATTGGCCAAGATGATCGAGCCACGATCAGCTACTACAACGTTGCGACCATCACCCGCTCCAATGGAGTCGTTTCCGTTTCCAGCTAGGATCAAGTCGTTGCCGGTCCCGATGGTGATACTGTCATTCCCATCAATACCCGAGTTCAGGCTTTGAATCGAAGTGACTTGTCCGCCGCTGAGCGTCAACAACACGAGATCGCCCGCCACGATGTTGTTTCCATTGCCAGCCGTGACAGTATCATTGCCGAGCCCCGGCAAAATCCAGTTGTTGCCGGTTCCCGCAGTCATCGTATCATTGTTGCTGAACTCATTGAGCAATCGAATCGAGGCGATGGTCGAACCCGCCATCGTGATCAAAGCAGAATCGCCAATGAGAATATCATCACCGTTTAAACTAACAATCGTATCGGCGCCATCCATGCCGATCAGTCGATTGCCGAGGTTGTTACCGGTGATAGAATCCGACCCGGCACCTCCGGTTACGTCTTCGATACCTGAAACGGTTCCGATTTGATTGGCACCCGTGTTCAAGTTGACGGCAACGGCATTCGAGAAAGCTGAGTAATCCAGCAAGTCTCGCGCGCCCGATCCGCCGTTGGTTTGTCCCGAGAGCCCTGACCCGGCAGTCATTACAAACGAATCGTCGCCCGAGCCCGTGGTCACCGATTCGACCGAACTGAAATCTATTAATTGTGACGCGCCAAGTTGAACATTGCCTTGATCAATGGCATTGACGTTGACTCGCAAGTTGACGGTATGTGAGGCGAAGTCAACTTTGTCGGTATCTCCGTGCCCCGCAGTGAACGTACCAAGCAACTTTCCAGTTAAGCGACCGTTGGCCGCGACATTGAAGGTGTCATTCGAATCGCCACCCGTCACATTCTCGAAACCAAAAAAGGAAACGGGAACTGTCGAGGCTGCATCGAGCACGTTCCCGTCGTTCACGGCAGTGATGTTCCATTCCGCGACCACCTTGCGACCGATAAGCACGTCTGACGTGCCCGTGCCACCGCGAAACACTTCCATGTTCAAGAACTGCGCGATTTGATTGGCAACGCGAGTTTGACGATTGATGACCACGGGAGATCCGACAAACGTTGAGTAGTCCAGAGTATCGTTACCACCCATACCGTTGAGTGTGCCCGTCGACGAACCGTTCGACTGAACCACAAAGCGATCATCTTGATCGCCGCCGGTTAGATTCTCGAACCCTTCGAATTGGAACGCACTGTTGATGTTCCCTCGATTCTTGCCTTGCAATGTCCAGTTGTTCACATTGCCTGTTCCGATCGTTGCTTGAACAACGAAAGAGTCCATCGCAGAACCGCCAATCACGCGTTCGATGCCAGCCACTTGAACGATGTTGTTGGACGCGTCTCGACCACCATTGATCACGTTCGCACCGGCCGTCATGGCCAGCCCTTGTGCGGTTAGGGTTGTATTCAATGCCGCGTTGACACCACTCATATCGAGAATGTCATTGAGGTCGGTGCTAGAGTTGGTTTCAATGACATCATCTACACCCCAACCGCTTGCAAAGACATAGCGGTCGTTGCCCAATCCGCCGGTCATGATATCGTTGCCTGCGTCGCCGATGAGCACGTCGTCGGCACTTCCACCGATGAGAACGTCATTGCCAGCTCCACCCTTGAGCGTGACCGGAACCGTCACCGAAGCGTCGACGGTCACTGTGTCGTTGCCGGAACCACCCGAGAAAAAGATTCGCTGTACACCCGTAAAGCTGCGCAGCGTCGAATCCGGGTCGCCATCGCGATTGAGGAAGTGGAATTTGACATGCGTGGTGGTGACCGAGCTTTCGATGGTCTGATTGATTTCGAATGTCTCGTTCGGATCTGTACCGTAAATGGTACTTCGCTTTCCTGCATCATCGCCAGCAAAGAGCGTCAGCGTGCCGTCGGCGCCCAATTCAGCAACTCCAGGCGCTGGACAGGAATGATTGAAACTGAAGAGGTTGATGTCCGCGATCGTAAAGCTATCGGATCCAAGCAGAATGACGTCATAATATGCTCGCACAAACGCGTCGATCGATCCATGCGCATCAAAAACGCACATACCTGGGAAACTTACGCCGGTCGGTGGCGAAGGTTGCAACGAAAAGAGGTCGATCAACTCATCGATGTAAATCTTGCCGTCCTTGTCGAGGTCGTTCCAATTCAAACCGAGATCAGCTCGCACGCCGCCTTCGATTCCTGCTTCTCCAAGCCCGGGGATTTTAATGGCTGCACCCACGGTTGCTTCCAATCCGAGGCCAAATTCATCGATATCTTCGCCGGTGGTTATTTGCGCTAAATCGCCGAAGTAGAGACCGTCAAAGAATTTTCCAGTCTTGGCGATCCCGCGAGTGTCAAAGCCGACTGAAAAATCGACGAAAGCATCTAGGCTTGCATCAAACGTTGCAAACAGCGGTACAGGTGGGAATGGAATCGGGCCGAACTGCATGCTGAATGGGACATTCAATTCGAGCTTCGGAATATCCCATTGGATGATGTCCACTTTTTCGCCGGTGAAGAGCTTGAAAATTTTCGATGGGTCGGCCAGCAAAGGGATCTTGATCCCGAATCCACCCTTGCCGTTCGAGTCTGGATCTCCTGTTAATCGCTTCAGTAGCGATGTCGCTTCCGCAGCGCCCGCTTCGCCGGAACTCGATGACTGCCCAAGAACTCCCGACGAAACTCCACCATTTGGATCGGTGGTCAGCGTCGTATCGAGGTCGGTTGAAGAGACGCCAAGCGGCGTGTCACCGTTTGAGAAATCCTTAAGAGCGCTCGCGACGGTCGAGTAAGTCGCTGTGATCGTTCCGGTCGGTGCTGTATTGAAAACGATCTTGGTCTTGGGAACTCCTGCGTCGCGATAGCGAACTACCGTGTACAGATTGCGTGCCACCTCGACTGCGTTATCAAAAACACGAACGGGTGTACCGGTGCGTGGATTGCTTGGCAATTGTCGTTCGACGCCCGAACCGGTCGTGGCTGTGTTATTGACCGCTTGCGGCTTGCCCGTGAGATAAAACGTACCGAAGTTGATGACAATGTCGTCACCACTGCTCAATGTTTGTTCAAGTTCATCGGCAAACAGGAAGGCTTCTTTCAGCAGGCCAACAATACGTTTCGCATTGCGAGCCAGTTCGGCGGTTTGTGCCGACTGACTTCCACCTAGCAATCCAAGCGTTACGAAAGTTAATTCTGGTCCGCCGACAAGTTGCGAAAGATCGTTCAGACCGGGGACCGGCGACGCGAGCAGTTCGATCAACGGACGAACAGGCCCTACATACTTCTTGTACGATTCGAAAATCGGCTGAATCACGGTCGTTAGAAAACTACCCAGATCGAGCTTGACATCATGGATCGCAATTTCAGGAAAACCGCCACCGACGATGCCATCTTGCGATGTAAGCCCGATCGCCCAATCGAGCGTGAAATCCGCTTCGATTTTTGGAAGCGATGAACTACCGACGTCGGCGCTCAGGTGTAAGTCGACAAACGCTTCGGTCGTCAAGCCAGCGTTAAAGAGATCGCCAATACTTTCACCGGCGAAGTCGCTAAAGTAAAGCCGGTTGTCAGGATCGGCGACTGGATCGAGTATGTCGAAGAACAGATTCCCAACGAGTCCTGTTCCCTTCGACAAGCGGCCATTGGCATCGACATCCGATTCGGTCAACAAGTCCGATTGATCACCGTCGCGATTGTAATCGAACTTGTCAAGAGCTTCGTTGAGAACTGGGCCTTCGTTAACACCCACTCCACCGTTGTTCAAAATCCCATCGCGATTGTAGTCTTCGATCGGATTGCTGGTGGCCGATATGTTCAGGAAGAAGAGCTTGGCACCTAGCGTCGTACCTGGTTCGAGCATCACATCAACTTTCAAGCCGACTTCGGGCGTTCCAGTTAATGGCAATCCGCCCGAGTATGTGACGTTTGGATTGAGCTGGAAGAAGAATCCTTTTTGCAGATTGACACCAAACCCAAAACTAAAGTCATAACCGAAGTTAAGCTTCAATCCGCCGCTGGTATTAAAGCCGAAGGCAAGCGAATCGATGCCGAGATCGAAGTCGGCCATGATCGTATCGCTGCCAGCCAGATGCAGATTGATTCCCAGTTCCAAATCTTCGGCGGGCGTCGTCAACGGATTTGGTATCAGAACTTCGACGTCACGGACGTCACCCACCTCGACGTTGTCGGCAACGTTCGGATCGTTGTGAATCAGCGGATTCAGTTTGAGAATATTAGCACCGCTTGGGCCCAATGCGTCGAAGATCGTCTGTTGGATGCTGGCTCGTTTCGCATCGATCGTACCGGTGGCGTTGTTGATCGTCGTTTCCAATTGATCAACCATGTTTTGAAGCTTGCCGACAAAGCTCGATCCGAGATCCAAACCGTTGCTGATCAACGGGAGTTTTTCTAGCAAATCGGACTTCAACCCGCTGTCGACCATGTTAAGCACGGCGCGAATTCCGGCTATGACCTGCGACAGATTGAGTTGGCTCAGATCGGACAAGCCAGCCAAGTAATTCTTAATCCCGTCGAATCGCACTTCGATATCGCCCGGATGATCGAGGCTCAAGACGACGGTGATTGCGTCGTCGACAACCAGTCCTGCCAAATTTGCATCGAGAGATGCGGTCGCGATTCCGTTCAGTCCAAAATCGAATTTATTTTCGAGTGGAATCGTTGTCGAAAAGAGTTGCGAGAATGGAATGCCGCCGATCGTGTTGCCATCGGACGGCACCAAGGTGGGATCGATCTCGAGTCCAATCGAAGCGTCGTCGAGGGCAGGAGCGGTCGTTGTGTATTCTACGGCCGTTGATCCGCTTGTTGCAACGACAAATTGAATCGTTGGCGGATTTGTCGAACTGTTGAGGATGTAGTCTACGCCAGGATCGCTTAACAAATTGCCGCGAGTAAGTACGTTGTCGTTCCGAGTAACGACAATCAAGTTATCGATTGGGTTGTTCGCCAATTGAAAGCTCGTTAACCCTGTTCCGATATTCTGACTTGTTGAACCGCGCAGTTTCAAATTGCCGTTCAGTCCGCCGCTGATCCCCGCGATTCCTGCGGTGACACCAATGTTGGAATCGATACTGGCCGTCAGGCTCACATCGGTTGTATTGAGTAAGTACGGCGTGAACGTATCGAGCCGGAAACCGAAGTCGAGATCGAGATGGCCGCCGACCGTCACATCCAGATTAGCACCCGTCGAAACAGAGACAGGTCCGAGATCCGGAAGATTGAAATCGAATCCAAACGTTTTGGTAACCGTTTTGTCGATGTCGAGTTCGACGACGGCTGCACCTTGGAAGCCTGCAACACCTGAGTCGGCATCCACATACGAAATGGTCAGCTCAAACGCGCTGTCGGGAAGTCCAAGTCGATCTTTGATTGCATCGCCGACGATCTGGCCAAGATTGAGTCGTGAAATAACAGAAGCTGCCACGCTATTGAACTTGTCGAGCAACGCAGTCCGTCCTTGAGCACTGCTTGGAATGCTGTC
>JBEBHM010000644.1:0-5012 GCA_040080875.1 Pirellula sp. | reverse complement strand
AATCGACTCGGGGCCTTGCGTGTATTCGACGATGAACTCTCCTGGAGGAAGCAACACAGACTCACCGTTCTCGCGATAAATTTGCTGCTGAAAGAACAAGTCAGGGGCCAGCCTGCGTGGTTGTGGTGGGTAGACGTGGCCTTGCTTGTCCCGAATGGTCAATCGAGCAAATGCAGCGGCACCCTCGTCATCACGGATATCCAACGCAACAGGCACTGCGGGTCGAACATCCAACAAAACCGGCATCTGAGCGCGAAAGCCTAAATCCTGCGTGCCGCTGCCTACCGAAAACTCTAAGGTCGCTTCTCGCTTTCCGGATTCGCTGCTATATACCAACAGGATGGCATACTCCGTTTTCGCGCCGCTCGGGACGGAGGACATGGGAGGTTGAGCGAACCACTCAAAATGCAAAAATCGGCGAGGGCTATCGGGTTTCGCTTCATTGTTTCGAAGTTCCAATTGATCTTGCCGTTGCATGCTGAGCAATGCCACTCCGCTGTAGCTGGGGCCTGCCTGAGGGCTGTGAACTTGGATTGGCGACTTTACCGCGCCTTGATTCTCGATTTTGATGATCCAAGGTACATACCCTGACTGCTGAAGTGTGGGAGATGCGGCACCCGCTTCGACTTTGACTCGGGACTCTGGATTGATGATCACGCGCGCGACGGCCAAGCGATCGAGTAGCGATTCGACCTCGCTGGCGTTTTCTGAGGACCGAGCCTCCCGCAACTTGGACTGCACTTCCTCGCTCAAGGCGCTTCCTAACGATTCCATGGCCTCGACGAGCCGTTGCGCAAGGGATGAAATACGCTGTGACTCGCTGTCCGATTCGCGATCTTGCGAATTGGCGAACATTGCGATGGCAATCCACATGGAAATCGCTGATGCGGTCGTCCGAACCTGTGGATGCCGATGGTAATATTTATTCGTCGCAATAATCATGAGCGAATTCTACCTGTCCTGGGATTCCTCTAGTTTTGTGACATAACCAACACGACAGATGATCTCGTGAAGACATTCTCGACGCTTCAGATTATATTCAATTGCCGGTACGTTGGGTTTTCACGCAACCTTGGATTGGCCCAGCATTTCGAAACCTTGGCGCGACTGTGCATGAGAGGCCTTTCGTTGTTGACGAGTCTAATTGGAAAAACTGAGGCAATCGCAGCTCGCAATGTGCACGCGCTGATAACGCTATTGTTTTCGTTGATTGTATCCGCTTGCTTGCCGCGAGCTGTCGAAGCCGAAACGGATTCCGATGCGGAATCGCTTCGTTTTTTTGAGAGCAAAATTCGCCCAGTTCTGGTGAAGCATTGTTACGAGTGCCATTCCATCACAGCCACCGAGTTGCAAGGTGGGTTGAGACTGGACACTCGCGAGGGAGTTCGAGCGGGTGGCGACACTGGACCTGCCGTTGTGCCGCGTGACACTAGTAAAAGCCTTTTGTTATCGGCAATTCGACACGAGGGGATCCAAATGCCTCCCGACAGGAGGCTTGCGGATGAAGTTATTCGTGATGTCGAGCGCTGGATTCAGATGGGAGCCACTGATCCTCGCGACGGTCCTGCGACGCTCCCCGGAACAATGGATCTTCGAAAGGCTCAAAAGTATTGGGCATTTCAACCCGTTCGAACGCATGCATTGCCCGAAGTTTTCAACCAACATTGGTCGACGAGCGCGATCGATTTTTTCGTCCTCGCGAAGCTTGAATCCCAAGGGTTGGCTCCCGCTGCACCCGCCGGTAAGTCGGATTTATGCCGAAGAATCTACTATGACTTGCATGGCCTGCCCCCCACGCCTGAGCAACTCCAATCGTTTGTGTCCGACGAGTCTCCGGACGCATACGACCGACTCGTCGACGAGTTGTTAGCCAGTCCGCGGTATGGTGAGCGGTGGGGGCAGCATTGGCTCGACGTGGTCCGATATGCAGAGACCGAGGGCTTCGAGTACGACCGAACCGTTCCTGGCGCATGGCGTTATCGCGACTACGTCATAGACTCCTTTAACCGCGGGAAACCCGTCGATCAATTCGTGCGAGAACAAATTGCGGGAGACGAAGGGGACTCAGGCGATCATCAGCTATTGATTGCCGCCGGACTGCATCGCTTGGGAACGGTTCGTCGCAATGCGGGGAATCAAGAAGTCGCTGGGAGTCGCACTGAAGTCTTGACCGAGCGACCCGACATCGTTGGTGCGGCGATGTTGGGACTCACCATCGGATGCGCTCGCTGCCATAACCATAAGTTCGATCCGATTTCGCAAAAAGACTACTATCGATTGCAAGCTTTTTTTGCAGCGTCTCAGGAAACCGAAGTCTTTATGGTGTCGGAAGAGGCTCGAGCAAATTGGGAGTCGAAGTCCAAGCCAATCCAAACCAGGATCGACCAACTCAAGCAACAACTGTCCAAACAAACTCCGGAAGAACAGGAAAAGACTCGGCTGTTGCTTGCCGAACTGGAGAACCAGCTACCGCCTCCATTGCCATCCATCAGCTCAGTCAATAATAACTTCGAAAACGAAACTCCCATTCATATCCTTCGGCGAGGTGAGCATTCTCTGCCCGGCGAACGAGTCACCGCAGGTGTGCCCGCCTTCTTGGGTGCGTTAGCGACCGACGATGCGCCACACAACGCGCCCGAACAAGCGATCGACAGCAAGTACCAACAGGCGATTGACCGCAACAAGCCGCGAACTGCCATGGCGATGTGGTTGACGCAACCAACCCATCCCTTAACCGCCAGGGTATTTGCCAATCGAATTTGGCTCAATCATTTCGGCAGGGGAATCGTTGCAACCGCAAACGATTTTGGAATGAACGGGCAACAGCCCAGCCATCCCGAATTGCTCGACTATCTCGCAGACTTTCTCGTCAAGAATCAATGGCAAACCAAGCAATTGCACCGCTTAATTTTGCGCAGCAGTGCATACCGTCAATCGAGTCAGCCGAGTTCATTGGGATTGGCCCAAACCGTCGATCCTGGCAATACGCTGCTTTGGCATTTTCCGATACGACGGCTGAGCGCCGAAGAAATTCGAGATAGTATGCTCGTCATTTCTGGGCAACTCAATTCCGCAGTGGGTGGCCCAAGCGTTATCTTGCCCGTGAATAAAGAACTTGTCGCACAACTCTACAAGACGTCGCAGTGGGAAGTTACGAGGGAACTCGACCAGCGCATGAAGCGATCGGTGTATCTATTTGCAAAACGGAATCTCCGACTCCCATTCATGGAGGTCTTTGATCAGCCCACGTTGCAGACAAGTTGCTCGAATCGATTGCAAAGTACTCATGCACCCCAAGCGCTTGAGTTGCTCAATGGTACGACGGAAAATGAGATGGCGGAGGCGTTTGCTCAACGATTGATGCGTGAGGTTGGGAGCGATCTCTCGAAGCAGGTCGATCATGCGTATTCGATTGCTTTGAGTCGCAGTCCAACAAAAATCGAACGCGATCTTGCCGTCGCATTTTTGGAGCAGGGCTCTACGCGCGAGTTTGCGCTCGCGATTCTAAACCTCAACGCATTTCTCTATGTCCGTTAATTGGAGTCGTTATGTATCCTCCGCGAAGCAATCGTCGAACGGCATTTCAGAATTCGTTTTGCGGATTGGGTGCGATTGCGATTGCGTCGCTTGTGGATTCGGAATTGAACGTTGCAAACGCGGACTCTCCGACGCGACCCAAGCCGACGCATTTGCCAGCCAAAGCCAAGTCGGTCATTTTTCTTTTCATGGCGGGTGGCCCAAGCCATTTGGAAACGTTTGATCCAAAACCCTTGCTCAATCAATTGAGTGGTCAGCCCAGACCCAGTGAATTCGGGGACGCTAAGTATCAATTCGTACAAAAGGATGCAAAGCTGCTTGGGACGAAACGCCAGTTTCAAAGGTATGGCCAAAGCGGCATCGAAGTGTCCGATTTGTTTCCCCACGTTGCGACCATGATTGATGATATTGCAGTCTTGAGGTCGTGCTATGGTGATATGGTGGTGCATTCGGCAGCCCAGTACGAACTCCTATCAGGACGAATCGTCCCTGGGTTTCCTAGTATGGGGGCTTGGTCCGTTTTTGGATTAGGAACGGAGAGCCAATCGCTCCCCGCGTATGTCGTTATGCCGGATCCCGAGGGAGCGTTGGAAGCCGGGCAGCCGATGTACGGCAACGGATTCTTACCCGCTGCCTATCAACCTACCATGCTCCGACCGGGTGAGAATCCCGTCCTCAATCTGGATCTGCCGCCTAGCGTGAAACTTACCGACCGACGCCGCACGATCGACTTGATTCGTCAGCTAAACGAAGCGAGCATCGCTCCGCAAGACGAGGAGTTTGCGGCCCGACTGGAGTCGTACGAACTCGCATTCAAAATGCAGACCGAGGGGCCCGAGGTGTTCGACTTGTCGGGTGAGACTGCCGATACCCTTAGCCTCTACGGAATTGGAGACAAGACGACAGACGACTATGGGCGTCGATGTCTCTTGGCACGCAAGTTGGTCGAACAAGGTGTACGATTTACCGTGGTTGTCTCCGGAGGCGGGTCGGGTAATACCCAGTGGGACGCTCACGGAGATATCGAAGAGAACCACCTGCGGATGGCCAAGGAGACGGATAAACCGATCGCAGGCTTGCTGATGGACTTGAAGCGGCGAGGCTTACTCGATTCAACGCTAGTATTGTGGGGAGGGGAGTTCGGGCGATCTCCGGAGGCCCAAGGTGGCAAAGGGCGAGACCATCACAATTTAGGATTCAGTATGTGGATGGCAGGAGGAGGGATTCGAGGAGGTCAAGTCGTTGGTGCCACCGATGCAATCGGTCTCAAGGCAACGGAAAGCCCATTTCATTTCCGAGACATTCATACAACCATGTTGAATCAGCTCGGTCTCGATCAAGATTTGTTGACGTATCCACATTTGGGACGGAACGAGCGACTGACTCAATTGCGAGGCAAAGTCATCGAGCAAATCGTCTAGCCTGCGACTCAACAAGTTGTCGGCGTTGTCGAGCGGTCGAGCGAGAGTTGTTCC
>JBEBHM010000643.1:0-5021 GCA_040080875.1 Pirellula sp. | reverse complement strand
CAATAGATGACGGCGCTCATTCCCAAATCGATCAGCTCCCGCCCTTTGGCAACTAATGCATCAAAATTGGGGCGTCCATCCTGTGTACAAGGAGTCATCAAGGCTGGCATGCAGCCTCGGAAAATGTTCTTAGTTTGCATATCGGTGTGTATTATCAGTGAGTATTAGGCCTAGTGCGTCTTTCTGGGTAGTGGATCTTGTTAAAGATCCCTGAACCACAGGACCTTTAACAAGGTCCACTACCCAAAAACACGGTGCACTAGAAGCCTTTTCGCTAAGCCGTCTTGATAGGACCGGATCGGCGAGATCGTCCGATCCTGACATTTCCAAGGTCGGCATTCGGACCGGTGAATTGATACTTCGTTGGGTCCCAAGTCAGTTCCTTGCCTGTTCCCAATTGCAATGCAATCACACCGAGATGACAAATGATCACCGACCCGCCGCCGACTTTAGCGGAACAAATCGGATCCTTGCGAGAGTCGACGCAATCTAGGAAATTTCCGAAGTGGTTCGTTTCTAGCTTGTCATAGAGAGGGGTCTCTAGCTTCACGGACTCAGACAGCAATTCTTTTTTGCTAGCGAGAATACCACCGCGAGAAACAAAAATGGTCCCGGAATCTCCTTGTATCAAAGCCCCGTTGTCGTCAGCGTTGACTCTCTTGGATTCGCCCCTGGCATTGAACATGCCCTCGACGACACTTCCCTTTCGCGACATGACATAGACGTTTGCTCCGTTGGCATAGCTCATTTTGACTCGGAAATCGACGGGCCAATCGTAGCCATCTCCCTTGCTATAGACTTCACTCATGTTTTCACAAACGACTTTGGTCGGTCCAGAGCCATCCGCGCCTAAGCACCATTGGGCAATGTCGATATGGTGTGCACCCCAATCGGTCATCTTGCCCCCCGAGTAAGCTTGAAACCATCGGAAGTTGTAATGGCAATTGGTGGGTGTGTTGTGGTCGAGATCTTGACCGACCGATTCCTTCTTGAGCCGGTAAGGGACCAACGGCGTTGGGCCTAGCCACTGATCCCAATCCAGACCACGCGGAACAGGAGCTTCCGAGATCGGACCGCTCTCTGGATTGGCACCGATTCGGCATTCGATGTTCTTCACCTTTCCAATGGCGCCACTGCGAACGATTTCTGCGGCCAAACGAAACATGCCGTTGAATTCAGTTCGCTGTTGGCTACCCGTTTGCAAAACACGTCCGGTTTGCTGTTGAACTTTGATCACTTGCAGCGACTCTTCGATCGTCAACGTGAGAGGCTTTTCACAATAGACATCTTTGCCTTTGAGCATGGCTGCAATAGCAATCTCGGCATGCCAATGATCGGGCGTTGCAACGACGACCACATCGATGTCATCGCGATCGACCACTTCACGATAGTTGGAATATTGTTTGGGCTCGAATTTGTTGTCCTCTCGCAGCTTGATTGCGGCGCGATACAAGTGGCGAGAATCGACATCGCACACCGCGACATGCTTCAACTGTTGAAACTTGGTTGTCGTTCCATAGATCTGAAATGAACGACTCTGCGGACTTCCCATGCCAATCCAACCAACTTGGAGCTTGTCGTTTGGCCCTCGTTTCCGAGCTGCTGCCGCTTGGTTTGCAATCGCCGCTGCCGTCAAGTCGTTTGCGAACCAAGTCGGAATACCGGCTGCAGTTAGTCCGGTAATCGATTTAGCAATAAATCCGCGGCGAGATAAATTCGTCATTTGAGGGAGCATAGTTATTGAGGGGAGGTTCGAGTCTATGAGATGTTGCCGGATGTTTGGCACCCGAAGCATGGTAACTAATCCGTTTCAGGTTCTCCAGTATGAGCAACCGAATCCCGCAGGTTTATCCTGCGGATTGTTAGGCTTTTCGCTACACTGGAACGCATCCTCCCCCGTTTTTAAGACTCAGATATTCCTCTTCTATTTATAGAAGGTTCGCTATGACTCAAAATCGATTCGCCCATCTGACGCGATTCGCCTGCATGATAACGATCCCAAATCCATGGCTGTGGTTGTTTTTCTTGGCTTCCCATTTAAGTTTGCTCAATCCAGGATTCGCAATGGAGCGTGCGAGCCACCCCGAGCCATCCGCGATTTCAGGATCGTCGCCAAAGCTGAACGTGGTGTTTATCCTCGCGGATGATCTCGGTTGGGGAGAACTGGGATGCTATGGTCAGACCAAGATTCCCACTCCCAACATCGATCGGTTGGCTGCCCAAGGCATGCGATTTACGCAGCACTACAGCGGGGCGCCCGTGTGCGCTCCGTCTCGTTGTGTTCTGATGACAGGCAAGCATTTGGGACATGCAGAAATTCGCGGAAACTTACAAGCGAAAACAAAATTCCCCGAGTTCGACGAGGGCCAGTTGCCCTTGAGCGAAAGCGCGGTCACCATCGCACAAATTTTCGAACGTGCGGGTTATGCGACTGCAGCCATGGGGAAATGGGGGCTTGGTCCAGTCGGAAGCACGGGTGCACCTAATCGCAAAGGGATTCAGTACTTCTTCGGATACAACTGCCAAGCGGTTGCTCACAGTTATTTTCCTCACCATTTGTGGCGCAACGAAAAAAAAGTGATCATCAATGAACGACCCATTCCAGGGCATCGAAAACAACCGGAAGGCGAAGTCCGTTTGGAAGACACGCTAGGACAAAACTATGCACCGAAGTTGATGGTGGAAGAAGCTGAGAAATTTATCGCCAATCATCGGGATCAACCGTTCTTCCTTTACTTGCCGTTCATCGAGCCGCACGTCGCAATGCAACCGCCGATCGAGTCGGTCAACAAATTCCCAAAAGAATGGGACACGGTTGCCTATCGCGGCGAGTCATCTTACTTGCCGCATGCGAGACCAAGAGCAGGATACGCTGCTATGATCTCGGACCTGGATTCGTACGTTGGACGAGTCCTCCGAGCCATCGAGCAAATCAACGCCGACGATCGAACTCTTGTTGTGTTCTCAAGCGACAACGGCACGACGCACGCTGGTCCGGCCGGTACCAAGTTCCACATTGGAGGCGCTGACCCAGCATTCTTTAATAGCACGCAAGGCTTGAGAGGATTCAAAGGCAGCGTCTACGAAGGAGGGATCCGAGTCCCTATGATCGCACGCTTGTCAGGAAGTATTCTCCCCGGTACCGTGAGCAACGCCCCTTGCTACTTTGCGGATTGGTTTCCAACGCTGTGCGACGCAGCAAAGCTCGACAAACCTCAGCAGCTGGATGGACAAAGTATTTGGCCAATTCTTACGGGTAGCCCTGTTCCCAAAGATCGCAAACCGATTGTTTGGGTGTTTCCGGAATACGGGGGACAAGTGGCTGTGAGGATGGGTGACCTTAAGGTCGTCCGACAAGGCCTCAAGACCAAGACTCCTTCGAACTGGCAAGTCTATGATCTGTCGACCGACCAGTCCGAATCCAATGACCTTGCTACATCGCGACAAGACGCCATCGATCAAGCGGTCGCAATCCTTAAACGCGAAGTCGACGAGAACGAATCGTTCCCACTTTCGATTCCGGGAGTGAACTAGCGAGTTGCTTTGTCCATTTAAGAAGTTGGGATTAACTTGAGCCGCAAGCGCTAGCTGCGATACGATGATTTGCGATTAAAAGCGCGGCTAGCGCCTGCGGCTCAACCCCAAAAATCAACCTGGACAAGGCACTAGTTGCTAGAACCTTCTAGCAGAAATCTTTCGGATGGGACCAGCTACGTATCCAGGATTGCTCTGCAAGGCCATTTGTCTGGCGATTTCGCTGTTGCTTGCAAACATAACCACGGAGGTTGGATACGCCATGACTCCGGGTGCTGGATAGAGGTATACCTCCCACATATCCACGGCACCGGTATTGACTGCGGTTAGTTGCAGTTGAAGCCTAGCGATCTGCATCATCTCGGCCTGCGCCATTTGCTGTTGGTAAGCGCTAGCCTGCGATTGCAGATAGAGGGATGATTGGCGTTGCTGTTCGGCCTTTTCTATTTCCGCTGAACGGTGTGTCGCCAACCAGCTTTCCCAGCCTGGCTTAAGTGCGTTGAAATCCTTCTCTGCAAATGCAAAAAAGGGAACTGCGTATTCTTCGCCATTGGGCAACTCGAGCAGCACCCCTTCACATTGAAACGTCTTGGCTGCGCCCTTTAGTTTTAATACCCAGTCGGAAAACGCTTTTTCATCATCGAACTTCACCTTTTCAAAATGCTCGACGATTCGGGGAATCATGCGACGATATATCTCGGGCAAAGTATCAAGCGGACGATCGTTGACATAAACTTTCGCGCGTCGACGTTGGATGGTCACGTCCTTGCGCCCGTAATCAACAACCTTGGCAAATAGGGTTAGTCCATTTCGGAGCGACCACGATTGTTTAGTTCCATCGTCTTTTAGCAGTTTGGTAACTTCCTCGGAGGCCAGATAGTTCTTGTCCTTTTCAGAGAGTTGATCCAGGGGAAATGCAAGAAGCTCACGGCCTTTCTCGGGTTTATCCAGTTTCAACACAATTTCCTTGTCGTCCATGGCAATCAAGGTGCCAGCCACCTGAAACTGGCCAGTCGAGTCTGTCCAATCATGTGCGACGGCGGGGGAGCAACTAAAAGTGCATAAAGCAGCAAGAACATAACCGCTAGTGGACTCGAGTATTGAATTCGGACTTGTTGTCATTGGCCATCCCCCAAGATACATCAGATACGAGTCGATTATGTTACTAACACGAGTAGTCTAAGTACAACAATTGCACCTACGCGAGTTCCTTTAGGTTGTATGCTTGCGTTTCCAAAAAAACAACGGAGAATGCTCAATTCCTAGGATCATTTTGAGGGATGAAAATTCCCCAGGAAAGTCGTACTGGTGCTTTGTCCAGATTGATAATTGGGGTTGTCATGAGCCGCAAGCGCTAGCTGCGATACGATGATTTGCGATTAAAAACGCGGCTAACGCCTGTAGCTCAACCCATAAATCTAATCTGGACGATGCACTAGCTACGTCGTTTGTTTGGCCCTGGATTCTCCCATTGCCGTTTCGTTTCC
>JBEBHM010000642.1:0-5026 GCA_040080875.1 Pirellula sp. | reverse complement strand
AAAAGTTCTCTCGACTCCGAAAATGCCTGTCGAGGACAAGATGGGGCTTTTGGGACGAGTATTCGGGAAATCGATGGATCCGTTGTTGCTAACTTTTTTGAAAGTGCTTTGTCGGCGACACCGGATCAATTCGGTTCGTTCGATTCAACAAGCAGTTTCGGAATTGCGAGACGAGGTTGCTGGGATCATTCGTGTGACGGCTACGGTCTCAAGCCCACTGAATGCTGCCACAGAAACGGCCCTTGTCGGAAAGTTAAAGCAGTCATTCAATAAAGATGTACGTTTGGTTACGGTCGTCGACCCAAATATTTTGGGTGGATTGATTATTCGCGTCGGGGACACTGTCTTCGATGCAAGCGTAGATGGACGATTGCAACTGCTTCGGAAATCCGCAGGATTAAACGCTGAGAATACAGTGCGAGAAAAATCTGCGGCGCTGGCAACCAACTCGTGACTTCCAGTTCCTTTTTCAACTATTCACTAGCCTTAAAATTCATACCTGCTAATTATCGCGCGAACATAGCCTTGAGAGGTTTTTTTCATGAAGTTTAACTCGGATGAAATTGCGACCGTCATTCAAAAAGAAATCGAGCAATTTGGAAGTCAGATCGATGTCCGAGAAGTCGGAACCGTGTTGGAAGTTGGGGACGGGATCGCTCGGGTCTATGGCTTGTCGGGGATCATGTCCGGAGAAATGGTCGAATTTCCAAGCGGCGTGACTGGGCTCGCGTTTAATCTCGAAGAGAAAAGCGTAGGGGTCATTATTCTCGGTGACTTCTTAAGCATCAAAGAGGGGGACGAAGTCAAAGCTCTTGGAACGTTGTTAAGTGTTCCTGTTGGCGATGCAGTCATCGGGCGTGTCTTGGACCCGCTAGGCAATCCCTTGGACGGAAAGGGCCCCGTCAATTCATCGCTTCGTCGACCGGTTGAATTCATTGCGACCGGCGTGGCGGAACGTCATCCCGTGCATGAGCCGATGCAAACTGGTATCAAAGCGATCGACGCGATGACACCCATCGGCCGTGGACAACGTGAGCTCATCATCGGTGACCGAAAAACTGGCAAGACCGCCGTGGCGCTCGATGCGATTGTGAACCAGAAGGGAAAAGGAGTGAAATGTTTTTATGTCGCGATCGGCCAAAAGGACTCGTCGGTAGCGTTGGCAATCGACGCTTTGGAAAAGAAGGGTGCAATGGACTATACGACGGTCATTGTATCCGGCGCCAGTTCACCTGCTCCGTTGCAATACGTCGCTCCCTATGCGGGAACCGCGATGGCAGAACACTTTATGTTCAACGGACAACATGCTTTGATCGTCTATGACGATTTGAGCAAGCAAGCGGTTGCGTATCGCCAGTTAAGTCTTCTAATGCGCCGTCCTCCTGGACGCGAGGCGTTTCCTGGAGACGTTTTTTATTGTCACAGCCGGTTGCTCGAACGATCTTCCAAGTTGTCCAAAGAATTGGGCGGAGGGTCGTTGACCAGTTTGCCAATCATCGAGACGCTCGAAGGCGAAGTTTCGGCTTATATTCCAACCAATGTGATCTCGATCACCGATGGTCAAATCTATCTTCAGCCCGACCTGTTTTTTGCTGGAATACGTCCAGCGATGAACGTCGGTATTTCCGTATCCCGCGTGGGTGGTAACGCACAGATCAAAGCCATGAAAAAGGTGGCTGGAGGCTTGCGTCTCGACTTGGCATCCTTCCGCGAACTTGAAGCATTTGCCCAGCTGGGTACGGAATTGGATCCTGCCACACAAGGAAAACTGGATCGAGGGTATCGCATGGTGGAGTTGCTAAAACAGGCTCAATACCAGCCCATGGACGTTGCCGATCAGGTTATCAGTATTTATGCCGGTACTCGAGGACATTTGGACGACGTCAAGGTAGAGCGAGTAAAAGAATTTGAAACAGGCCTGCTTACGTTCGTCCGAGACCGCAAGCCAGAATTGCTAGACAAGATTAGGGATGTCGGAGATCTGACAAGCGAAATCGAAGAAGCAATCAAGAGTGTTATCTCCGCATTTAAAGCGACTTTCCGTTAAGAGCAACAAGCAAGGAATTGTCCAGCTATGGCAAGTATTCGTCAGCTCGATAAGCGGCGCAAATCGGTTCGCAACATTCGCAAAATCACACGAACCATGGAGCTGATTGCGACCGCACGGTTCAAGAAAGCATTGGATCGGGCGGCTGCGGCTACCGATTACACCAAACGCATTACGCAAATCGTTCAAGATCTGGCCAAGAGTGGAACGGAAGTTTCCCACCCACTTTTGACGCCGCGCGATCAAATCAAATCGGTCGACATGTTGTTGCTTACTGCCAATCGTGGATTGTGCGGAGGCTACAATGGGTCGGTCATTCGCGTCGCGACCCAGCGTCGAAACGAGCTTAAGAGCGAGTTTGGTGCAGGCCAGATGCAAGTCAGCGGAAAACGTGGAATATCAGCTCTTCGGTTCGCCGGAGTCCCAATCGAAAAAACCTATACGAATTTTGATGATCAACCGGACTTCATGGCGGTCGCCAAGATCGCGGATGATTTGATCGAGCGGTTTATTTCGGGCAAGGTAGATCGAGTCGACGTCGCCTACACTCGCTTTGTGAGTATTTCTCGTCAATTGCCAATTGTGGAAACATTGCTCCCATTTGGCAAGGTCGATGCGTCCAAAGTCCAAAGCGATTCGTCGGGCTCGTCTCAAGTCAACAGCGGTATACGAGATGATTACGAGTTTTTGCCATCCGCTAGCGCAGTGTTGGAAGAAGTCGTACCAGCAAGTTTCCGTGCAAGGCTTTTCAAATGCTTTCTTGATGCAGCCGTTAGCGAGCAGATTGCTCGGATGGTGGCGATGAAGAGCGCGACAGAAAACGCTGGAGACTTGATCAAGTCGCTATCGCGCACATACAATCGAGCGCGCCAAAGCAAAATCACCCAAGAAATCATGGAAATCATTGGCGGTGTGGAAGCACTCGGTTAACCCGACAAAACCGCTCCACATGTCAACGTCACAACACTCCTTCATCATCCATTTATCAGTTACACGAGTAAAAACATGAGCGTCGCTACCGGAAAGAACGTCGGCCTAGTAAGTCAAGTTATTGGCTCGACATTTGACGCGGAATTCCAAGAAGACAACTTGCCCTCGATCTATCACGCTGTGACCATTAACAGCAACAAGAAGGGAATCACGATTAAACTCACGGGTGAGGTGCAACAGCACCTCGGGGGTGGAAAAGTACGTTGTGTTGCTCTTGGAAGTACCGATGGATTGATGCGAGGACTGGAATGCGTGGATACAGGAAAGCCTGTGTCGGTTCCTGTTGGGATTGGAACGTTGGGGCGGGTGTTCAATGTGCTGGGCGAAGCCATCGATCAACGAGGGCCGGTAAGTGTTGATGAGTATTGGCCGATTCACCGCAGCTCCCCTAAGGTTTCGGAACTATCAACTAATACCGAGGTTTTCGAAACGGGTATCAAAGTCATCGACTTGCTCACACCATTCGTTCGAGGCGGAAAGGCAGGTTTGTTCGGTGGTGCTGGACTCGGCAAGACCGTTATCCTTCAAGAGCTGATCGCTCGCGTTGCGAGCACGCACGGCGGTTACTCCGTTTTTGCCGGAGTTGGTGAACGAACTCGTGAAGGAACCGACTTGTGGTTGGAAATGCAAGAGACGGAAATCGGCAAAACCGGACGCAAAGTAATCGAGCAAACTTGTATGGTGTTTGGTCAGATGAATGAGCCACCTGGATCACGTTTGCGGGTTGCCTTGTCGGCTCTCACCATGGCGGAGTATTTCCGAGACACAACAGGCAAAGATACACTGTTGTTTGTCGACAATATTTTCCGATTCTCACAAGCTGGATCCGAAGTGTCGGCGTTGTTGGGACGAATGCCTTCTGCGGTGGGATATCAGCCAACCTTGGCTACCGAGATGGGAGCGTTGCAGGAAAGAATCACCTCCACGAAACGAGGCGCGATCACTTCGGTTCAAGCCGTGTATGTTCCTGCTGACGATCCGACCGATCCAGCGCCAGCAACTGCGTTCGGCCAGCTTGATGCTTTCATTTACCTTGAACGTTCGATTTCCGAAAAGGGGATCTACCCGGCGATCGATCCACTAGCGTCCAACTCGCGGATTCTCGACCCCGCGATTGTTGGAGAGCGGCATTATGCAATTGCCCGCCGAGTACAAAAGACTCTTCAGCGATACCGAGAACTCCAAGATATCATCGCTATTCTAGGAATCGACGAATTGAGTGAAGAGGACAAGATCATCGTTCGACGCGCTCGACGAATCGAGCGATTCCTTTCACAGCCTTTCTTGGTTGCAGAAGTGTTCACGGGCAAGGCTGGCGAAATTACGTCTTTAGCTGAGACGATTCGAAGTTTTGAAGAAATCTGTGATGGCAAGTGGGATCACCTACCGGAATCCGCTTTCATGTACATTGGGGTCATCGAACAAGCCGCAGCACAAGCCGAAGCGCAAGCCAAGCGAATGGCCGACGAAAGGAAGAACTAATCCCTTGGAACCTTCCAGCAAACGAATACACTGCGTCGTGGTGACTCCTGAAAAAACGGAGCTAGACGTTACGTGCGACTTCCTAACGTTGCCACTCTTTGATGGCGAACTTGGAGTATTACCCGGTCGGGCACCCATGGTTGGGCGATTGGGCAACGGGATCCTCAAAGTACGAACGGGATCGACTGATGCCAAATGGTTGCTGGAGGGTGGTTTTGTGCAAGTCACTCGTACCGAAGTCAACGTATTGACTAATCGCGTTTCCAAATCAGATTCAGCTAGCTAATGCTCTTTACATGCGCTGAAAATTAAACCAAAACTTCGGCCCAAGCAAACCAGGTGCCTGGCACCTGCTTGGGTACGAGCGAATGCTTCGAGCATGGCCAAGAAGGTCGCCCCGAAGGAATTGCAGGCTGTACTGTCTCGCGTGAAGCTAGACGGCGAGATGATTTGCGACATGGTGAAGAATTTCAAGAAGTATTTTGGTCGGGGGAGTGCGGCAGGCAC
>JBEBHM010000641.1:0-5029 GCA_040080875.1 Pirellula sp. | reverse complement strand
AGCCCGTCAACTTCTAAGGATGTGGTAGTTTCCGGTGACCCTTTGATGTGCACGGCCTACATAAAGCAAGTGAAAGGATTGGTGTGATGCAAACAGATGTACAAAAATTGTCGCAGCAAAGCGATAAAGAGACGCGCGAGAGAGTTATGACAGCTATTGCGCTGAGTGACTACCCTGCTGTAAGATCGATGATGTTCAGGATCGAGCAAGGCGTCGTGGATATTCTAGGTTGCTTCCCTTCGTTTTACCTATGTCAAGTCGCCATCGAAAGTGTCAAACGTGTTCCTGGCGTGGTTCGAGTAATAAATCATAGTGAAGTCGTCTACGCTCTCCCGCAGCAAGAGAATGTAACGAGCGAATGTGAGGCAAAATCCCGCTTGCGGTCGATCGTCGAGCTACCCGCTGCCGAAGTCGCCTCCTCTTTTGGCAGTCGTACAATGGCGTTTCGATCCTATGATGAATCGGAACGCTACGCAGGGGCCATTCATGATTGAAGTCGCCGCCTACGATTCGAAGCCCTATGATCGAGACTACCTCTCCCGTGCCGCTAGTTTGCACGACATTGTGTGGCGTTTCCACGAATTTCGACTCAGTTCCGAGACGGCACTCGCTGCAAAAGGCGCGCAGGCCGTGTGCGTCTTTGTAAACGATCATGTTGACCGCGCCTGCCTCGATGCACTAGCGGCACTCGATGTGAAACTCATCGCCTTGCGTTGTGCTGGCCACAACAATGTCGATCTCGTCGCTGCCCGCGACATTGGTATAGTTGTCGTGCGAGTACCGGCGTATTCGCCCCACGCGGTTGCCGAGCACGCCGTCGGGCTACTGCTCACGCTCAATCGCAAAATCCATCGCGCTTACAACCGTGTCCGTGAATTGAATTTTTCGCTCAACGGTCTGGTAGGCTTCGACATCCACGGTAAGACCACTGGTATCATCGGCACCGGCAAAATTGGCCGGATCGCTGCACAGATTTTCCGTGGCTTTGAGGCCAACGTCATGGCCCATGATCCGTTCCCCGCGTTTGACTGGGCCACGGCACACGGCATCCTCTACACCGATCTCGATACCCTACTGGCGTCAAGCGATATCCTCTCATTGCACCTGCCGCTCATGCCGGACACGCTCCATCTGCATAACTCGCAGACGCTTGCGAGGACGAAGCCTGGCGTATTCATCGTCAATACCAGCCGCGGCAAACTGATCGACACAACGGCGCTCATCGCAGCGTTGAAATCAGGCCACATTGGCGGTGTGGCGTTGGATGTTTATGAGGAAGAAGTAGGGATCTTCTTCCAAGATCTCTCCGGCCAGGTGTTGCTCGACGACGAGCTATCGCACCTGCTCGTTTTTCCCAATGTCCTCATCACTGCGCACCAAGCGTTCCTGACCCATGAGACGCTCAGCGAAATCGCACGCGTGACGACGATGAATATCTTTGCGAAGGAAATGAACCAGCCATTCTTAAAAGGAACAGAGTTATGACCGTACGAGTTGGAATCAACGGATTCGGACGCATCGGACGTCAGGTTTTGAAAGCGATCCGCGATAATTATGCGAGCGAACTGGAGGTGGTCGCTCTCAATGACATTGGCGACCTCAAAACCATGGCCCACCTGCTCAAGTACGACTCGAACTATGGGCGTTTCGACGGTACTGTGGAAACTGAAGGTGACGCACTCGTCGTTGATGGCAGGAAGGTCAGGGTTTTCAAAGAGGTAGTTCCGACGGCAATTCCCTGGGGCGAGCTCGGTGTGGATATCGTGATTGAGTCTACGGGGCTCTTCACCATCAAAGAAGACGGTGTGAACAAGAAAGGCAAGACCGTCAAAGGGGCTGCCAGTCACATCAAAAGCGGCGCGAAGAAGGTCATCATCACTGCTCCAGCAGAAGATGAAGACCTGACCATCGTGCTGGGTGTGAACGAAGATATGTACGACCCACAGAAACACCATGTCGTCTCCAATGCTTCCTGCACCACCACGTGCCTTGCGCCAGCAGCAAAAGTTGTTCACGATGCGTTCATCATCAAACGCGGCTTCATGACGACCGTTCACGCCTACACCAACGATCAGAAAATTCTTGATCTGCCTCATTCCGACTTGCGTCGTGCGCGGGCTGCCGCGATGAGCATCATCCCGACTACGACCGGCGCGGCAAAAGCCATCTCCTCCGTTATCCCGAGCCTCAAGGGGAAGTTCGATGGTTACGCCCTGCGGGTTCCGATCTCGACTGTTTCCATCGTGGATTTTACGGTTGAACTTGAAAGAGAAACCACCACCGAGGAACTTCGGGCTCTCTTCCGCGCCGCAGCAAAAGAGCCTCGCTTCAAAGGCATTTTGCAAGCAGTGGACGAGCCGCTCGTTAGCATCGATTACAAAGGCGATCCACACTCTTCCTCGATTGACCTGCAGTTTACGATGGCTCAGGGAAAGGACAAGAGCAACTTTGTCAAAGTCGTCACTTGGTACGACAACGAGTGGGGCTACTCCTGCCGCACGGCCGATCTCGCCGCCTTGATGGCCAGGTCGCTTTAAACCATTACCGAGGCATCTGACAAGACGCGCAATGATGCGAGAACTCTCTGGAGGAATGAACATGCTTGTACTAAGTCGAAAAGTCGGTGAACAAATTTACGTGCCCCAGTTTAAAATTGTGCTTACGGTATTAGCTGTAAACGGGCGAAGAGTCAGCCTAGGGATCACCGCCCCCAAGGGCATTAGGATCGTAAGGCAAGAGTTGCTTGATCGTTTGTCGAAACCAAGTACTAGCCCAAACGAATCCGGAGGTGAAATTGAAAGCAACGAGGAACCTTGGGATGAACAGCAAGCTTGGATTTGAACGCATATTAGTCGCGACGGATTTTTCTCCTCCATCCGAGGCCGCATTGCAGCAAGCCGTTTGGTTGGCTCGCAAGACGCGCGCCTCGATTACCTTAGCGCACACTTTACAGACACGACATTCGTCGCCATCTGCATCCGGACCGACAATGGATCTATTTTTGGATTGCTTGGTGAATGAAGGCGAATCGTTAGAGGATTTCGAAATGGAGGCGATGCGCGAGGCCGCTGCGAAGTTGAGACGACTTGCCGAAAAAATCGCAGGATCAACTGAAATTCAAACGAGGGTATACGTTGGAGAACCATATGCGGAGATAACTCATGCAGTCCAACGCGAGGGTTACGATTTAGTATTGGCTGGCACCCGAGGCCTGGCGCCGTGGGAACAGTTCTTGGTCGGGAGTACCGCAAAAAGACTGATTCGTAAGTGCCCATCGTCGGTTTGGATTGTAAAGGCAGAGCATATAGGCTTACCAAAGGTTGTGCTCGCGGCCACGGACTTCTCAGAGATCAGTCGCAAGGCAGTGTCCCAAGGACTTCTGGTAGCTCAGCACACCAATGCCGCGTTCCATTTGCTTCATGTCGTGGATTCGAAGGATGTCCCCGAGGACTTGATCTCCAGAATTCCAGTTGGAAGCTCGCTACAACAAGAGATTAAACAAGAGGCTTCCAAGCGGATGGATGAATTCATCGACTCACTGGCGGTGGATCGCGCGAGTATTCAAGTGCATCAGTCGTGGTGGACGCCTTGGCAAGAAATTCGAAGAGCGGCGAAATTTCAAGCGGCTGATCTTGTCGTGATCGGAACCGTTGGCCGAAGCGGCATCCAAGGGCTACTTCTTGGCAATACAGCCGAAAAAGTTCTCGATACATGCGACTGCAGCATACTGACCGTGAAGCCAGAGGGCTTTCAATCTCCACTCACACAATGATTACCCATGTCAGATCAACAGCGATATAAACGAATCCTCGTCGCCGTGGATTTCTCCGCCCATTCCGAAGCTGCGTTTCAACAAGCCATCTGGCTTGCACGCACTCAGGGTGCTAGCGTCGTTTTAGCTCATACGTTGCCTGATCTGCGAGAGGTTGCCCATCGCGCATCGGCGCTTGCAAAACTGGATCTCCTGCAAGGTGAGGGAGAACTCTTTCAAAGAGAGATCCGCCAGGCGTCCGATGGCAAGATGCGTCGGATGATCGAGAAACATAGAGCGAGCGATCTGGATATCAAGGTCGAGACGCTGCTTGGCGATCCCTTTGTGGAGTTGATTCATGCCGTTCAATCGGAATGCTATGATTTGGTGTTGGCTGGCTCACGTGGCATGGCCGCTTGGAAGCAGATTCTTGTTGGAAGCACCGCAACTCGTTTAATTCGAAAGTGCCCGGCCAGCGTTTGGATTGTGAAAGCGGAACATGTCGGTCCACCGAAAGTTGTTCTGGCCCCCACCGATTTTTCTTCAGTAAGCTGGAAAGCGGTGAAACAAGGGTTGTCGATTGCTCAACAGGCCAAGGCGATATTTCACTTGCTTCATGTCATCGACGAAAAGGATGTCCCGTGTTCGCATGATACAATTACCGACAGAAGAGAGATCAACGAGGCTGTGGAAAAACGTCTATACGAATTCTTGGAATCGTTGCAAATCGACCGCTCGCAGATTCAAGTCCACGTGTCGATTGGAACGCCTTGGCAAGAGGTGGGCCGTCTCGCTAAGCACCTAGGCGTCGATTTGATTGCCATGGGAACGGTTGGCCGGGGTGGCATCCAAGGGGTGCTGTTGGGCAACACGGCAGAAAAGGTTCTTCGCACCAGCGATTGTAGCATTTTGACGGTGAAGCCAGACGACTTTGTATCTCCCGTACATCCTGCCACATGGTCATTGCACCCCAATCCCAATGGCAATGAGTGACGCATTACAGAATCGGAGCGTCGCATACATAAGATCAGTCGTACATTTCATCATAAAAGGAAAGACTCTTGAAACCAATCAATGTGCTTTTGCTCTCGCGAGCCGACATCGTCCGACTCGATTTAACGCCTCATCAGGTTGTTGAAGTGATTAAGCAAGCGTTGGTAGAACACGCGGCTGGTACTGTGGAAATGCATCCCAAAATTGGTGTCCATCCAACAGAGACGGATCCTGCGAATTTCATTCATGCCATGCCAGCCTATTTGCATGGCCTTGGTGCCTGTG
>JBEBHM010000640.1:0-5041 GCA_040080875.1 Pirellula sp. | reverse complement strand
AATTTGAGTCGAATTCGACTTTCGAATTGATCTGCGCTACCGGGAACTCGTTTCTCATCGATGATAGTCGTGGCCAAGCAACAATTCCAATTGCCAACAATAGCAGAATAAATCCTGATCGGGGTAGTGTTAACGCGGGATTCATTGGAAGAGAGGGACACTATTTTAAAGGTAGAATTGAAATCTTGGTCATCGGCAATCCGTCAGAAGTCTTTTGTCGAGTGCAGAGGTCAACGACTTGCATCAACGATTCGTAATGCAACTCCTTGCCCACGCGAATCACGATCGAATCAAAGATCGGCTTTTCGAACAGAACTTGCATCTCTTGTCGATACAACTGTAAGGTCCCGGATGACTCAGCAGCCTTTACCACACGTGAGCCAATCACAATTTTGTCCAGTTCGCCGTTTGGCTGAGAATAGAGGTCGATGGGAAGGGGGAAATTTCGGTCATCCATAAGATCCTGGTTAGGAGTCTCGATCGGAACGTTAGATGACATCGTCGCTTGGGGGCTATCAGGTAGCCGAAGTGAAATCTGAGCCTCGATAGGCGACGCACGAAACGTAAGTATGAAGAAAGCAAGCAGCTGAAATGCCATGTCTAGCATCGCAGCCATGTTCAATTGAACTTCTTCGTTGGCTCGCCTCTTTTGGTGCCTTCGCGATCTGCGCTGCATTTCATTCCTTCGTTGGCGTAAGTGATTCTTGGAGTTCCTTGCTTCGAACCACAACGAAGTCGATTTTGTTGAATCGATTTGCCTTGCAGGCATCTACGACTTGCATGAGCTTTTCAAAAGAAACCTTTCGGTCCGCTCGCAGGACCACGGTTACAGGAAAGGGATCGCCCGGCTTGATTTCCGGTCTGGAAGCAATGATCGACGACTCTGTGCGTAGGAAAATAGAAGCGTTTGGCTGAACGTTACCGTGCGCTTGCAGGGTTCCATCGCTTCGTATGTTGAGAACCAAAAGTTCCCCCTGATTTCCTTGGTCAACCGGGTCGGCGGAACCAACTACAGGAAGTACCAAATTCTTGTCTACTTCCACCGCCTTGAAATTGACTACCAGCATGAAAAAAGTGATCAACTGAAAGACCATGTCCAGGATTGGAACCAGATTAGGTTCGCATTGACTCGCGCTATGTAAAGTACTCATGATCGGATAGTCGCACGTAACGGGCGGTACTTCAAGGTCATCAACTAGGCTGGCGGTTCAGGTAGCGGTTTCAACTTGAGCAATCGATTCACCGACCTTAAGCAGTCGTCGGCAAGCATGGTCGTCTCGACCGAGATCTGTGCGATGCGATTCTTGAAAACGGAGTACAGAAAGATCGCTGGCACCGACAGCAGAACTCCTTCAAATGTCAGCACCAGAGCCTCGGAGATCCCTTCTGCCACCTTTGCAGCGTCTAACGCAACGCCTGACATCGCAATTACGCTAAAACTTGAAATCATGCCTTTGAGTGTTCCCAGCAGACCGATCATGGGTCCGAGCGTACCAATGACTGCCAACACGCTGATCGAACGCTCCATTTGAACAGTCAGAGTCTCGGCCTTCCTGTCCAACTTTTCACGCGCTTCTTCAATACCAAATCGGAGTTCGGAGATGCCGGCGATCAACGACTTGCTGAAATAGGAATCGTCGCTTTTAAGCAAATCCATGAGATCTTTCGTTTTTCGCTGTTCGATCAGCTTCTGAGCCCCCTCCACAATGTCTGGGGGAGCAGCGATGGACATACGAAGTTCGATCGATTGTTTGATGGAGACCGCAACAAAATAAACCGAAAGTGCGAAAATGAAAATGCCTATCACTCCCGACACTTTGAACAACCAATAAAGGACATTCATCTGGTCGGCTTTGCCAGGCGCGTTGCCATCCTGGGACAGCGCCACGCTGCCGGTGACGCATGTTAAGCAGATCACTACACTAAACAACAATGCGAATCGAAATAAAAGAACTGCGCTCGCTCGGACTCGTTGATCCAGTGCACGCAAAGAAACCCATTCTTCCAACCTTCTCAACGCCATTTCGATTTGCCTTTTCGAACACCGACACACCTCGGTTTCGTATCTATCACCCTTACCAAGTCCTCTTTCAGTTTACGAAACTTGAGACAGCTTGCCACCTACCCACTCAATAATTTCAGCATTTACCCATTTTGTAGAACGATTGTCCTCAGTCGTTTGTTGAGCAATTGGGACAATTGCTCAACTCTCAACTCCACCATTAACCTAGACAAAGCACAAGTGCTTTGTGACCGCTTGATTGTAGGATCCGCCAGGTGCGCCAGCACAAGGCCCCAAACAACAAATAGTGAACGCGCGCAGGCTGTTGATTGAGCTAACGAACTGGATGAACATGATAGAACTGTTCTTCCGTTACAGGATGAGAGGCAATCCATTGGGGAGCTAGCGACCCCAAAACCATTCCAAAAGCGCTCGCAAGCAATCCTCCCAAGGGCCCAGGGAAAACTTCGCCCCATTCCTTGTTGAGCGTAAGTACCAACCAAACGCTAAGCCCTAGGGCGATGCTGCATAGTGCTCCCTGTGTTGTGGATGGCCTCCAGTAAAGGCCAAAGGCCAACGGAACAAAGGCACCGACAAGAGTGATCTGGTAAGCCGACGATACCATTTCGTAGATCGATGTTCCCTGCATCAAAATGGCGTAACTCAATACGAGTACCGTAAACGTCAAAATGGATACTCGCATGGCAAGTAAGATTTGGCGGTCGTTGAGTTCCGGTACAATATGCCTAAGGATGTTTTCAACAAAGCTGGTCGAGGGGGCGAGAAGTGTTGCGGATGAGGTCGATTTGATGGCGGAGACCAGGGCCCCGAAGAAAAGAACCTGGGCAAAGAAAGGCATCTTGGTCAGGATGAGTGTTGGCAGGACGCGTTGGGGATCGGAAGCGAGCAACTCACTTGCCTCAACGGGAATAATGAGCAGAGATGCGGCGACGATGTACATCGGCACAAAGGCAAAAGCCAAATAACACAAGCCGCCTATCACCGCTCCGTTTCTTGCCGTCTTCGAATCCTTGGCTGACATCACGCGTTGAAATACATCTTGCTGCGGAATCGAACCGAACATCATCGTGATGGCAGCCGCGATGTAAAACAGCCAGCCATGGAGACTCGGCTCAGGCAAAATTTGGAACCATTCTTTCTTGATGGCCAACGCAAAGACTTTCTCATTGCCGCCTGCAAGATTGGAAGAAACCCAAGCAATGTACGACAATCCAATCACGAGCACGATCATCTGAATAAAATCCGTGTACGCGACTGCAAGCATTCCACCCATGATGACATAGATCAAGACAAGCACGGTTCCAATGACCATCCCAACCGAGATACTGATCGTACCTCCCGATAGAATGGTGAACACCAAACCCAAGGCCGTGATCTGCGCCGCGACCCATCCGAGGTAACTGAGGATGATCATTACGGATGTAATGATCTCAACGAGTACTCCGTACCGGTTGCGGTAATAGTCACCGATCGTCAGCAGCCTCATGCGATACAAAGGCTGCGCAAAGAATAATCCGACCAGCACCAAGCACATCGATGCCCCAAAGGGATCTTCGATGACTGCACGAAGCCCTCCCTCCGTAAACTTGGCCGGTATCCCCATGACGGTTTCTGCCCCGAACCACGTTGCAAAGCTTGTCGTGATTACCATCGATAGCGGCAAGCTATGACCGGCCACCGCAAAATCGGCCGTGTTCTTGATGCGAGATCCCGCCCAAGCCCCTATCAATAAAGTCCCAAGCAAATAGATCACTACGAGTACAAGCAGTGCTAGATTCATGTGTCAGTAAATGGGCTATGCGGAAACTAAAAACACCGGTAACGCATTACGGTGTCGGTGCATCCTCGTTGTCAACCAAAACGCGATACGATGCGACCTTGGATCGATTGCAGATGTCGATGATCGTTGCCACGTACTTGTACTTGACGTCGCGATCGGCTCGAATTTCGATTCGCTGATTGATCGGATTGTCTACAGCCGATCTCGCTATGAATTCCTCTACGGCACCTTTTGTCATGGTCACGCCATCGACAACGTAATTCCCATCGGAAAGAATTCCAACGAGAATGCTATCCGGCTCAACGGTCAACGGCATCGCACCTTGGACAGACGGTAGCTTGATCGGCAACTCCTTTTGAGGTGTGCTGTTAAGATCGGCCGCTAGAAGCAGCGCGAGCACCAAAAACATCATGATATCGATAAAGGGAGTAAGCACTAACGAGTCAAACACCTTAGTTTTGCGAAGTGTAATTGGCATCGTGAATCGCAGTCGAACGAAGTAACATACAAAAATGCGAGATAGATAAGCTAGCGTCTAAGCCTTGCGTAGTTTGCTATGCCAATACCCGTAGCCAAAATAGATAACCATCCCGACAAACAGCCACATGACCAAACGAAGCCAGTTTTCTCCGGGCAGCGACATCATCAATAGCACACACAGGATGATACCGGCTGCCGGAAACCAGGGTGAGAATGGACATCGAAAAGGCCGTTCACGCTCAGGGTCAGTGATTCTCAGCAACAGCACAGAACCACACACCAACGCAAATGCAAAAAGGGTTCCAATGCTTGTCAAGTCCGCCAAGATGCTGAGAGGCAACAGACTCGCACCGGTCGCGACCAATATTCCTGTTAATATGGTCGACTTGTAAGGTGTTCGAAACGTTGGATGGATCGATCCAAAGAATCCTACTGGGAGTAAGCCATCTCGGGCCATGGCCAGAAAAATTCTTGGTTGTCCCATCATCATCACCAGCAACACGGATGTGATACCGGCAATCGCACCTACGGTTACGATAAACTGGGCAAACCCAAAGCCAACTTGTTCAAATGCCGAGGCTACCGGTGCATTTTTGTCGATCTGGTCATACGGTACCATTCCCGTGAGAACACCCGCGACGAGCACATAGAGAATCGTGCAGATCAGCAGCGATCCAATGATCCCTATCGGGAGATCTCGTTTCGGGTTTTTTGCCTCTTCTGCCTGAGTTGAAACGGCGTCAAAGCCAAGGTAGGCA
>JBEBHM010000639.1:0-5053 GCA_040080875.1 Pirellula sp. | reverse complement strand
ATGTTTCGCCAGTTGCTCGCGGATGGTGGTCGCACCTCGAATGTCTGCTTCCACCATCGGCACTTTTTCCGGCGGTGGCGGTGGGGGCTGACCAAGCAATCGGCTCATGATCCAGGCGCCGCGAACCACAGGCGAAGTCGTGGTGCCGTTGGCCGTTACCTTTAGAACGGATCCTTGCGTCAACAGCCCGCCACGTATGCTATCCGCTGCAAGCGACACAGGGCGCAACACGGTCCCTGTGACTCCGGGGATTTCGTAAAGATTAGCCAGTCGCTCGTTGATAACGACAAAGTCAGATGAAATCAAATTGGAACTCGGCAAGTTGCGTTTCAGCAACTCGGCGATGAATAGCTGAGTCTCCTCGAGCTGTGATTCGACAAGCAGATCATCGAGTTCGTAATCCGGATACATGAACGTGTCTGGGGAAGTCGCTTCGATGTGCCTGAGATCGAGCCAATAATCGAGAAACGCATTTACGAACTGACGCGACTTGGGGTGATCGAGTAAGCGTTCGGTTTGTTGGCGCAACACCTCTGGCTTCTGCAATTCGCCCGACGCAGCCAACTGCAGCAACTCGTTATCGGGGCTTGTGTTCCATAACATGTAGGCAAGCCGGTCGGCCAATGCCCGGCTTGAGAGTCGGCCCGGTCGTTCGTCAAAGTAGATAAACGCAGGGGAGCTGAGCACGCCGGTATAGCCAGCCATCATGGCATCGGTAAAGTTATATCCCTCTTGCATGGCGTTCTTGACCACTCGCAAAAATCGTTGCACGTCAGCATCGCGTGGCGGAGTTCGATACACCCGATTCATAAAGCGACGCATCAGCGATTCGGCGTCCGCTTCGTGGTTGGCCGAAACCACAGAGACCTTCGGATTGGTATCGACCGCCGCACGACGCCCTCCTCGTTCCGTTCGGTCCACTCGCTCTGCCGTTGCGGATGGCCGATTGACGATCGGCATGTCGCCGAACATAACTTGGTGCCCAGGGGGTGGCCATTGTTCGAACAATGGCCCCTCCACCTCCATCCATTGGAAGGCCATACCTGGCATCCCGTCCGATTCAGCAAGCGGATTCTTGAACTCGGGCGGACGGCAACGGACCAGTCGAGCCGCATCCGGACGAATTGTCTCTCCAGCAATCAACCACACATCGATCTCGTTGACCGTCGGCTCAATACCCACGTCAAAGCTCCCCAACCGTCGAAACAAGCTTGGATTGCGATCGGAGTAAACCGTCATCGGCTCCGAACGCTGTCCGATCGACGCTTTGATAAAATCGGTCGACATCCACATCGAGAAAGCAGAGAACTTCAATTTGTAGCGAGCGGTCACCGGTGCACGGAAACTGTTAAACTGAATTTCGGCTGGCTCATAGGTGCTAGTCACAATAACGTACGATTCCTTTTCACGATCATGCGAATCGACCGGCGGAGCAACAGGCGGTGTTGGAGCGGCACCGCCTCCTCGACGTCCGCTTCGGGGCTGTTGCAACTCGTATCCCAACATCTTAAACGTCATGCGAATCGGTGGGCCGGAGCTCTTGGGAAAGCCGCGCTGATCCCAAGCGTAGTAACGGGTGGTGGTGACTTCGATCGGATCCGCTTGTGGAGCTAACGCGTTGCGAAGCGCAAAGTCCGCCCCCTTGAGATATCTCGCCATCTGCACGTGCGAAACATCTAGCCCATCGCCAACCTTGTTGTATCCCGATACATGATTGTCTTCCGGAAGAAAATCGCGGACTTCGAGAACGGGAATCCCGAGCAAGTCGCGAAGCGTGTTCTCGTACTCGTAGCGATTCATGCGCCGCTGCGTCGAGCGGCCTTGTGTTGCAATGCGTTCTCGGTCGGCGGTGATCAACGACGTCGAGAGATCTTTGACAAAGCCTTGGGCTTCGACGGCCGATGGTCTTTTCGCGTCAGCTGGCGGCATCTCACCTTTAGCGACCCGGTCGTGGATGCGCACCCAAGTGTTAAAGTTGTCTGGATCGGCGACGTTCGACTTAAGCGAACTGATATCCAATCCACCTTCTTTAGTGTCTGCGTCGTGGCATTCCAGGCAGTTGTTTTGGATGAACGCTGTTGTGTCTGCACCATCCGCCCTGAATGGAGTAATGACGACTCCCAAAATCGCGAGCATGCCCAACGGTAGCGTGATCGCGTAATTCATCGTTTCGCCTTTCGTGGGAGGGAGAATGTCTGCGTAGGTAGGGATAACGTCGGCAAGCGGCGGGCGTATGAGTGACTAATGATAGCAAGAATCGGATCAAATTTCCAATACGACAACTGCCACGTCGTTTTTCTGTTGGCTGGCTAGCAATAGCGATGCTCCATTTCGCCAGTTTGTGAGCCACTGCTCCGCTTCCGAGGTCGAGGCGCTCTCATTTTGCGCTATCGCAATGGGAGATGCCCGTTAAGGAGCTGCCGTTTGTCGATGACATTCAATTTCTAGGGCGTGACAAGTTTGTCCAGATTAGTTCTTTGGGTAGTGGACCTTGTTAAAGGTCCTGTGGCTCAGGGATCTTTAACAAGATCCACTACGTCCAATCCCAATTTTTAATCTGGACTGAGCACAAGAGACACCGACCATTTTGTCAGCCTGCCGTGCCCGACTGCATAGAGGGCATCGCCCGTCTCGTTGAATTGGATGTCGTGGATATGCATGGGGGCTTTTTCATCACGCAACGATTTTTTGGGATCCGTGATATCGAAAAACATCATAAATCCATTTTGGTCCCCACCTGCTGCGACTAGCCAGTTGCCGGACGGGTGAAACGCAATCGACTCTACCAAACCTTTGAATGCACAGTCCGAGTACGTATGCGTCTTCTCGCCTTTCTTCCAATCAAAGATCTCGACTCGAGCTTTGCCTTCTAAGTGATCAATATTTCCAACCTGTCCCATACCACCGACGGCTAAGAATTGGCCGTTTGGCGAAAACATAACGCTTCGAATTCCTCCGATCGAATGACGGCGTTGCTTTGGGTCCCAGGTGTACATCTCTGGCGACTCGAGTTCGATCACTTTGCTCCCATCGCTCATTTGCCAAACGATGATTTTCCCGACGCGATCGACCGTTGCGAGATGTTGGTTATCGGGCGAGATGGCACACGCATAAAGCATCGAGGGATAGTGATGGGGCGTCGTGATGGCGTGCCCACGCATTTCATGAAGCAATGCGTGTGTTTGGCTATCCCAGATACGAGCCATCATGTCATCGCCCACGCTGGCAATGAATTTCCCGTCGGGACTTGCTTGTACATCGCGGATGAAACGTTGATGTGCAGCAACGATTGCGTGTTGAGGCTGTGCTCCATCGATTGGCCACCAAACCAAGCGGCAATCAAATCCGCCTGTGACGACACTTTGTCCTGATACAGCGACTCCCGTGACGTAACTTTCGTGCGCCTTTCCTTGGAATGTCGGATCCTTTTTGTCACTGGACAGCAGAAATCCGTAAAGACTGAAATCACTGCTGCCGACCATGACTTGATCGGAATGAGGAAGCCTCGCCATCGACAAGAGAATATCTCGTCGGCTGATTTCCTTGACCAATTTCATTTCAAACGAAAACGTTGTCATAAGAATTCACTTTAGGCGAGGATATCGGTGATGATGCGAGTCCCTGGATCAGCCAATGGAATGGGTCTCGCTCCGTGTTGGTATTCCTGCTGAGGGTCGATGCCAACGGCTCTGAATATCGTTGCAAAGAGATCGCCCGCATTCATTTCTCCTTCGGTGACTTTGTTTCCATCCAAGTCTGTTGCACCATAAACGGTACCGGGTCGGATGCCGCATCCCGATAACGAGCAACTCCACGCGGTCGCGAAATGGTCGCGTCCCAAACTAGCATTGATTTGCGGCGTTCTGCCAAATTCGCCGACGGTGATCACCAACGTGTTCTCCAACAGCCCTCGCTGTTGCAAATCATCGAGCAGAACACTCATGACGTGATCCAATTCGCTGACCAGTTCCAAATGCGTCTCAAAGTTTTGCCCGTGGCTATCCCACCACGCTCGAGCTACACGCACGAACGGAACTCCGGCCTCCACCAACCGGCGCGCGACCAAACATTGTTGGCCGAATCGCGTTGGACCGTACAGGTCTCGCGTCTGCTGCGTCTCGTGCTCGATATCAAACAAGTAGTCGCTTGCCATCAATCCTCGGACTCGTTCGTAGGCATTGTTGTGGCTAGCGGCTGTTCTTGATCCGCGGTTCCTTAAGAAGCGTTGACTCAACAGTTTTCGCAGCTGTTCACGGTCCTGAAAGTCACCTTCGGATACGTCGCTGAGTCGCTGGAGATCCTGAGGCATCGGATCCTCAAACAATTGGATCGGAGCGTAACGGCTTCCAAGGAATCCCGGACCCAGCAATGTGTTTCCGCGTCCCTCGGTTTCGGAATAGAATGCGACGAATTCTGGGACGCTGCTATCCGCTCGTCCAAGCTCGCGGGCAATCATCGCACCGAGATCAGGGTAAGGGACGGTGGCATCCGCACGTCGTCCTTTCAACATCAACTCGGCCGCACCACCATGGTCGCCATTGCGAGTATTGAGCGAGCGAATGATCGCGGTATGTTGGCTTAGACGAGACGCCATTTTGGGCATCAATTCCGAAATGTGCACGCCGGGTATCGAGGTAGGGATAGCGCGAAATGGCCCCCCGGTATCTCGACCAGGTTTGGGATCCCATGTTTCCAACTGGCTTGCTCCGCCGGCCAACCAAAGCAATATCACCCGGTTCTGGTCCCGTTTGAGTTGGTCTGCGAAGGCAGGTTGTGAAAAACACTCAAGCCCGCTCATATCGGCGGCGAGCGAAGTAGCACCCAAGATCGATCCTCCGAGGAATGCCCGGCGTCCAAAGCCCGGATGATCTGTTGAACCACAATAAGGTCGGTTGGGTTTAGTCATAGTCGAAATCGCTCCACGGATCGTTTGAGAGATTGTTCTCTTGGATTGTTTTTTTTCGGTTGATCGACGTCAATAGTTGAAACGGAACTCAGTGCTCGTTAAAAGCGACCAAACAATCTGTTGGCAGGCCTGTAACCGTCGATCTGC
>JBEBHM010000638.1:0-5067 GCA_040080875.1 Pirellula sp. | reverse complement strand
GTCTTTAAGGCTTCGATTCGACGTCGACAATCGTCTACTTCTGCAGGCACCGCGTGTTGGCTGATCGCAACCCGGGCTGCCGACGTATCCAGTAGGCTGACTGATTTATCAGGTAGTTGCCTGGCTGGAATATAGCGATGCGAAAGTTTGACTGCCGCTTCAATCGCTTCATCCAAAATCTGGACTCGATGGTGCTTTTCAAGGGTTGTGGCCAAGCCCCGCATCATCAGGATCGCTTTTTCCTCCGACGGTTCTTCGACTTGCACGACTTGAAATCGACGAGTTAAAGCTGGATCTTTTTCGATGTGCTTCTTGTATTCTGCCCATGTTGTGGCGGCTACAGTCCGCAGGGTTCCACGTGCGAGAGCCGGTTTCAACAAATTCGCGGCATCCCCCGTGCCTGCGGCCCCGCCCGCGCCGACAAGCGTATGCGCCTCATCGATAAAAAGGATAATGGGTTTTTGCGATGATTGAACCGCTTCGATGACTTGTTTGAGTCGCTCTTCGAATTCTCCTTTCATGCTTGCGCCAGCTTGCAAGAGCCCGACATCGAGCGCTCTCAACGAAACATCCCTGAGCGCGGGAGGCACGTCACCGGATGCGATTCGAAGCGCAAAGCCCTCGACCACTGCCGTCTTTCCCACCCCCGCTTCGCCGGTGAGAATGGGATTGTTTTGACGTCGACGCATAAGAATATCTACCACCTGACGAATTTCTTCATCACGGCCTACAATCGGATCGATCTTGCCGGATCTGGCCTGTTCAGTCAAATCCACCGTGTATCGATTCAGCGAGTCTTGTCCACCCGATTGTCCAGGCATAGCCCCGCTGGCTTCGCCTGGGACCGCACCACCACCGACGGAGCTACCGTCTTTACTGAGCATCGATTCTTCTGGGGATCCGCCGACAATGTTGGCGAAGTTTTCCGACAACTGATCCAATTTGATCTTTTCGAATTCACGCGAAATCCCCATCAAGGTATTTCGTAACGTTGGCGTTTTTAGACAACCAACGATGAGATGGCCGGTCCGCACTTGGTTTTGCCCAAACATCAACGTGGCAAAGAGCCAGCCTCTTTCTACGGCTTCATCCACGTGCGCAGAAAGGTCCGATATACTGGTTGCACCGCGTGGGAGCCGATCCAATGCGTCGGTGAAATCTTTGGCAATCCTAGCTGGCTGCAGATCGAACTTCTTAATGATTTGATGGAAATCCGAATCTTGGAGTTGCAGTATTTGGTGGAACCAATGAACGATTTCAACGTAGGGATTTCCTCTCAATTTGCAAAAGGTCGTGGCGCTCTCGATGGCTTTGAAACCGAGCGCATTGAGCTTTCCAAACAGTTTCGAACGACTTATTTCAGACACAGCTAGACTCCAGTGGTGGTTAATGGTTCGTATTGAAAACCGGTGGGTATCTTGCGCGAGGGCTTTTTGTAATGCTTCTCCGAACGAACTGTCGGATTGACAATCAGCTCATCTGCATCAAGGGCGGGAGGTCGACTGGAAAGCCACGTTGTCCAACCGAGTTGCCCCTGCCGACCTAATCTCATTCGCGGCACTTCCTTGTTCTTAAGAACGAGTTGAACATCCCATGAAAGTTCAAAACCTACGTATTGATCCACAATGGAACGAAGTCGTTTCATGCTTGCCCCATTGGGCAAAAGATGACAAAACGGCTCGAAATCGAGCGGTCCAAGCACGATGCGAAAGCGCTGTTGGCAATCTCGAACTCTGGACCCCAAGGTGATGCTTCTGCCTAGCTCGCCGGAATGGGGTGTCTTGCCAATTCTCCAAATACAGTCTTCCGGCAACGACACCCAGTGGCTAACAAATGGAATCAATTCGGCTTCGACTTGGTAGAAAGCCGCCAAAATCGACCTTAGTCCAGGACTGTGCCGAGTCTGACACGCAAGGTGAGCCGCAAAAAATAGCTTTGCGTTATCAGGCATGTGGTCGCGATTCCGCAAGGGACGCATACCAAGTCCGCACAGAGAGGCCACGTACTCCGAGAACCGATCTGTCTCAGGACGGTCTAAATGTACCGTTGGCTGGCTTGCCGCCCAAGCTCGATAAAAGAAACACGCCATTCGATGGTGAAACATGTCCGCGAACGCCGAAAACGTCGGGTCGCGATGGTGTCTAATTCGTTGGTCTGCAAAGTCACTGAAATGCGTAGGCAATGGGCCGTTGGCGCCAAACAAGCCGAGGAAATAGGTGTGCAGATGCCACTTTCCGTCACTGGCTCGCCGCTGAATACTGGCGATCGAACTTGGAGCAAAAGTCAACGAAGGACGTTGGCCAATGCGCAAAGATTCCTTGGTGGGGCGGCTGGACTTGCCCGTCGGCGCAGGATCTCCCAAGACGCAATCCAACAAGCGGATAGCCGACAACAGGGTGAATCGATAAGGTTCCTTTTGAAGGGTCGCCAATCTAGCTAGAGATTCGGGCGACGTCCGATGTTGATCGGCCATCTCATTACCTCTCCTCTCTCCAATGTTCGAAGCACCGTTTGCGTAAACGAATTGATTGAAACGTATTTGCTGAAAAACTCTGAAAGGACCGCACCCAAAAGGAATACCCCTGAACCTTCGAAACGAGACTCATCACAGGTAACCGTAATCTCAAGTCCTCTTCCAAAGGTTAGCGGGCCTCGTTGCGAAAGTCGATGAACAATGGGTTTTGAGTTGACAGACACCAGCCCTTCCGACTGACGCACCGCTTCGGTCTCATATACTTCCTGGTAGAGTGATAACATCTCTCGCAGTGCTGCCGCCCCTTTGCCGTCACCATCCACCAGCGACAAGTAGTTAAGCGACAGGTGACTAATCAAGCGCCAGCTTCGTTCCCCGGCGGACTCAGAAAAGGATGGCTTGGGTTCGGTGGGTCCCGCGACACACCGACTCGATCGAACGGGCGCTCCCGTTTCCAGTGTGAAATCGGTCGAAGATTTCCCAACCGGCATCGAAAGCGGAAGGTCACGATTTGTACACATGATGCGCAAATCCAACTGTGCTAAGCTCGAAGCATAGGGTGCTTGGTCTGCATCCACAATCGAAAGATACACTTCGCTTCCAACATAGCTTGTTCGGGGCCCCTTTCTTTTTTGTTTGCTGGATAGTTGCCTCTGAGTTCGGCGCAGCGCAAAGTACTTGTTGGTCGCGTTTTTTTCTTCTAGATCGTTATCGCTAATCTCGTAGAACGATCGAAATCGCTCCATCGCATCGGAATCTTTATCGTATCCTGTCACGCCCAAAACCGAATGTACTTCGAAATCCATAGGACGCGTTCGATCAGGTACCAAATGGTACTCAACCTCGGTGTCATTGACATGAATCCGATCCGCTCTATGTGGAAACAGATTTATCGCCGGTGTGCAAAACAATCCAAAGTTGGAAGCGTCCACGACGTTTTCCAGACGAGATTGAAGCCGCCGCAGCGGAATAATGATATCCACTTGGTTCGACTTGCATCGACGGAGGTGACGATTGAGGTCGGTGAGTTCAAAAAAAAGAAAGCGTTGTTGGAACGCAAAATACTCACTGAGCATTCGATAGCCTTGAAACGACCTGCTGACAATTGGCAGCAATGCTTGCGAATCATCGAAACCCATCGGTAGAATCGGTTGCTTGACTTCCGAAGTCTCTTCGTTTGCACCATTCATCCAGGAAAGAACCACACCCTGTGCGTCCGCAAAGAGTTGTTCGTAAAGCAACATGGTTCGCGTGTCTCGACCACGTATATAGATGGGCAATCGATCGATCGCCATATCGCTGAACAAGACTCCGCTGGCGGATCTCAGTCGTAATCGCAATACCGATTTGATGTCCTGCATACGACTGGGCAGTCGCGTTGCCACCACATCACGGCTTGTATAGGCCGCTTCCGCAAGGCTGAACGGCCAAAGAGTCACGGGTTGCGACGTTCGGTATTCGCAAGTCGTCTGTTCCCCAGCCCCCATCAAGCTGCGCAGCGACGTGTCTCGATCCAACGTAAATCCATCCTCGAGCTTTCCTTGTTCTGGATCCGCTTCGAATTGAACGACGGCCATCGATGGCGTTGGGCATAGATAATGGGGATAAACCATTTCCAACAGGTGGTCTGTAAACTTGGGGAACTCACTATCGAGCTTTAAGTGGACTCGGGCGGCCAAAAATGCAAAGCCCTCGAGCAACCTTTCTACATACGGGTCCGCACACTCAAATCCATCCAGCCCAAGCCGACCGGCAATCTTCGGAAAATCACGTGAGAACTCCCCCCCCATTTCCCGAATATAGAGTAGCTCGCGATTGTAGAATTCCAGCAGTCTTGTATCCATGTTCAGGATCGTACGCTCGTAGGTTGAATAAACGATTCCCCAAGGACCTTCGATTCACTCGTTGGTTTCCATGATCGAAACCTTGCCCGTTTCCAAATCCAGTTCGGTTCGCAAGTGCATTCGAAGCGGCACAGGTTGTGCCCACAATTCACCATTGATCTCGAACACCAAAGTATTGCGACTCATTTGTTCGTCTGACAAAAGTGCTTTGACCGTTAGCTTTTCTTTGAGGAGTCGCGGTTCGTACAAGATGATGGCGTTCCGAACCTGCCGCTCAAGCTTAGATAGCTCCAGTCCAGAGGCCGTAACACCCGCAACAGCAGGGATTCCAAAGTTAAGCACAGAAGTCTTGACAGCCGGGACCGTATCCAAATTAACAACGGACTCAAGCGATTCCGTGTTGAGCAGCCATGAAAGGTCGCGAAGGACACATTCACGCAGTTTCTTCAAGCTCAAGACGCGAGCGTCCCTGGACTCGTTGCGTTCAGTTGGCGAATCATCCGTGAGCCTATCTAGCAAAGACGGCTGGAGTCGTTCTTTTTGTGTCAACTCAGCCATGCAGATTACTCATGTCGAAATTCTAACTTCTGGATACTTGTCAATGAATATTCATCTGCATCCGTTGCGAGAATTCGCTGCCCCAAGCCAACAAACGTTCCTTCACCAACTTGATTCCAGACGGTCTTCCAACCCAATCGCACATGATCATCGATTTGTGACTGGCTATCGACGTAACGCGTTGGGATAAAC
>JBEBHM010000637.1:0-5078 GCA_040080875.1 Pirellula sp. | reverse complement strand
TGTCGATTCCGGCCAGGAATTGAGCAAGGTTTACGATTTGGCCGGTTGGTTGGTTGCTAGGTTGGTGGCCGGTATGGTTGCGATTCCGAGTTGCTAGATGTGGAACTTGGGTGGTCGCGAAGATTCTTGCTCAGCTCGTTGGCGGCTGTGGTTAAGTCTATCTTGTAGTAACGACTCCAAAGATCCAAAATGTTGCCGCCCAGTTTGCAGCGAAAGCAATGAAATAGCTTTCGGTGTCGATGAACGGCGAATTCACGGCCTTGGCCTAATTTGGCTGTTCGAGGTGATTTGGCCGCCCCACAGAATGGGCAGCTCCCACGAAGATAGTCGCCTCGTCGTTCGTTGGCGTGCCAATCCATCCATGCCAATACCTCTTCGACATTTAATCGACGGCGAAGTTCGCGATAGTCTATCCACGCCATACTAAGACATTTGCTTGGTGCGACTCTTACGATACGACTTGCCTTCGAATCGAAACGCAATCGCGTTGTCCGATACTCGATCTAACAACGCCATCACTAATGCAGGATCGCCCATGTATTCCGTCCAGTCACGAAGGTCCACGTTGGTTAAAAACGCGGTCGACCCTCGACCGTTCCGGCTGTCGACCACCTTGTATAGCATGCTCGGTGATTCCGGATACTCACGACGCTCAATCTTGTCGAACCCGAATTCGTCGATGATCAGCAAGTCGAACGAGCGATAGTAACGCATGGCCGACGGCAACGTCTTAGCACCAGCGGCTCGCGTTAACTCTTCCAGAAGCGTTGCACTCGTTTCATATCGAACGCGATAGCCCAACACACAGCAGGCGCGACCGATCCCTTGAATCAAATGTGATTTTCCTAAACCGCTTTGCCCGCCCAAGCCAAGTTGTCTCGTCGCTTGATAAACTCGCCACAAGCTAATTCCATCATCAATGATTTGTTGATCGTCTTGGCATTGAACTCCCAATCGAACGATTCCAGTGTGGCAGACGTGGGGAAGCCTGCGTTTCTGATCCGACGCTCAATCGCCCTTTCAACGCTCTGATTAGCCGGTATCGACAGGAATCGATCGAGTAGCTCCCAAGAGGACATGCCTTTCTCCGTCGAATCACGCATCAGAGCGTCAAGTTCCTCCGTCGCCATTTTGATCTTGAGGGTCTCTAGGCTCCTGAGGATCGTCGTCCGATGAGTGAGGGGTTGTGTTGCTTTCTTGTTGCTCATGTTGTGGTTTCTCAGATGGAATTTCTGGGGGCGGTGTTTCTGGGGGCGGTGTTTCGGTGGATTCATCTCGATTGCCGAAGAGTGAATCTTGATACTCCTGGCTATGGCGAGGTGGAATCGGTTTGGAATCGATGAGTTTGTCGATCGCTTCTTGTTCGCTTTCGCTAAGCTGTTGCCACGACGGCTTGGGCGTACTTTGATGAGCGAGGATCCGCTCCAAAAAACTGTGGCCGAATGCGCGATACGTCACCGCGCGTTGCATGGCTGCCAGTACGTCGTTCTTGGGATAGACATTGAGCAGCGCTAGCACCTTCTGAGCATGATGCTTGGAGTAGCGAGTTTTCGTTAACAGCCCTTCGAGGAATTCGACGGCGATCTCACCTAAGGCCGTGTAGCGCTCGCGAAGTGATTGCATTTGAGCTTCGTGATCGCGAGGCGGCAGATGCTCGTTTGCTGTGCGTCGCTGGCCAGTTTGTCCGATGAACAACGCATGGCGGGCGACTTCCAAAAGCGACTGGTTGTAGACGACAAGCTCTGTTTCTAGAATGCGAACGGGTAACAGTTCGGCTACCAATTGCCACGGAACCGAGTAGCGGTTGTTAGCGATCTGGATCGTGCCATCGGTATCGACGATGCGATAGACGACTTGAGCCGTGTCGAATTGGAGCGAAGGAAGAGGAAGGAGATAAGGTTGTTCCTCGGCATGCAGTTCGAGCGGTGTTTTCTTAGTCGTTCCGTGAATTCGTTTATCCGCTACTTCGGCCAACCACCAACGAGCCGACTCATTGAGATGTTGCAGCGACCGAAACTGGCAACCGCCCAGTAAATTCGTCTCAACGTAGTAAAACGGTCGCTCGACTTTGCCTTTGGTCTGCGGCCTTCGGACTTGGCATGCCCAAGGCCGGTAACCATAGTGCGTTGCGAAAGACAAAAAACGTGTGTTGTAGATAGGCTGGTCGTCTTCCCAGCGAGTCACGACGACTTTCATATTGTCGTAAGGCACATCGTGGCGACTCCGCCGAGATGCTTGAATGCTTCGATATGTTGGCGAATGGTCGTTTCGAAGTCTTGGCGTTCTGTAAAGTGAATGTACTGACGGCGCGAGTAGCCGAGGATGTAACTAAACAGTTGCACCTTGCGACGTCCCTCTTGAATGAAGTCGATCTCGTAATTCGACCAGTCCATTTGAGCTTGAACGCCTGGGCCGGTTTCAAAGCGAACTGTCAACGGCTTGGGCGGACGATCACGAAGTTGTCGGACTCGTTCTGATAAGATTGAATAACGACCCGTGTATCCCGATGCTTTGATCTCTTCGTAAAGTCGAACGTTGGTAATCTTTGGATATCGCTCGATGAGCTGTAGAAGTTGTGGTTCGAACGCATCCAGTTTACTCGCACGCTTGGCAGCCGGTCGCCCTAGACTTGGCGGGATCGGTTCATTCGTTTTGGCTTGCGGTAAGCTATCGTCGTTGGGCTGGGCTTGCGGAACTTGCTGGGCTTGGCGACCATGGTGGTAGCGGCGGAGAATTTCCGTTACCTTCCAGCGACTAATGCCCAATTGCAATCCAATGCGTCGTTTGGATTCACCGCGATGGATGCGATGAACGACTTCATTGCGAAGCTCTTCTTCGGATCGAGGTTGATCGTTCATGCCAACTGCAACTCCTTGATGAAATCGTCGTTGGCTTCGATCAGAAGGGTGGCTTCTTGCTGAAGCTTGTGGAAACCGGGAAGCAACGGAACGCGATCGCAAGCCTGAAGCTGGCCTCGGCCTTCGAATCGCAAGTATGTATTCATCTTTGATAGTGAATCCAACAGAAAGCTCATACGTTTGGCGAGTCGGTTGCCTGCCGCACTGAGCCGCGGATCCCAGTGGTGGACATGGTGGTCTTGCGATTGCGCGATAGCTTGCCGAGGTTTTTCGAGGACCAGCTGCGTCTGCTCTTGTGTGCTGCTGGCTAAAAGAAGGTCAACCATGTCGGAGAGTTCTCTCGAAGTGAGCGCCGCATGCGTCGCACTCTGCATGGCTGCTTGCTGGTTGCCGCGCGGCAACCGAGTTAGATGGCGGGCTTGAGTCGGTGTGAAGAGTCCAAGCCGCAACGCTTCGCGAGCTTCGTCGCACAACCGTTCAATCAAAGCCAAACGACGATTTACCCAGCTTTTATGTCGGCCAAGCATTTGAGCGACTTCGACTTGCTGGAGCCCGTCATCAATGACTAAGGCGTAGATGATCCAAGCTTCCTCGAGTTCGACAGGACGACTGGTGATGCGGTTGAGATTGAAGATGGCGGCTTTGGCGGCTTGCTCGTCCGCTTCAAGGAATCGACCCATGAGTTGCTTTTGGCCTTGGAGAGTTCGAGCGGCGCGAAGACGTTTGAAGCCATCGACGAGTACCGTCTGCCCATCCAGCTGACAAACGACGACCGGCGACAACTGACCATAGTCTCGCAGCGACTTGAGCATCTGCTGCTCGAGCTTGGGCTGAGCTAGGCGATACCGCTCTAGACGCTCATCGAGTTGATTTATGGCAAGTAGTCGAACCTGGTCGCCGATGACTCGGCTTGAAAGCGAGTCGACTTGGTCTGGCAACTGAGAGGAATTAGGCATCGTCGAATGGCTTCTCACGCATTTGGAACCCGTTTTTCGATCACTGAGCAAGCACAACTTCTTCCTATCACGATCGATCGGCCCAAAAGATAGAGCCCGATCCTGGAAATGACCTAGATGCGTCACTCGAAAACGGACTCAAGAAGCCTCGCTTTGCGGTCCATCACGGGCAAGCCCTGACATCGTTTTGAGCCGCGCAACCCACTTGCGTTCGCGTAGGATCACACGCCGTAAAGCCTTGCGGCATCGAGAACTACAGAATTTCTTGAACGGCGACTGGGGAGGGGGTGTGAAGCGTCGATAACACCCCGGTCGATGGCAACAAGATTTTTCGTGAGATGTCTCTTTCGTATAGCCCTCGCACGGTGCTTCGACCGGGGCGGCGAGCTCCGATTTCTCTTCTTCTTGCGTCTTCCGTTCTTTGAGGTTGAGCCGATAGCGTTGGGACTGTTCCTTTCGACGCAGCCTTCCATTCTCGGATCGACGGTAGTTTTGATTGGCAAATCGCAACTGCCAACGCCTGGCTGACTCAAGACACTCCGGGCTACAGTACCGATCGAGGTGATGAGTGGGCTGAAAGAGCCGATCGCAAGGTTCGTTCAAGCACAAACGTGGCCCAATTCGAGATGAATGGACTTGAGAAGCATCTGAATTGGAAGCAAGCTTAAGTTGGGCCAATGAGAGCAGCGAGCTCTCCGCGGTCAAGTCTCATTGCGGAGCTACTAACTTTGCAATGAGGCGATTTTGAATACAGCCTCCAACCGGCAGGAAGCCAACCGGAATACCATTCTAATTCGCCGTCCAACCGGAAATAGCCAACCGCCACCCACCCCAGCCAAACCGGAAAACTGGTTCAATTCGCAATCGGAATCGACATGCTCCGATGCGGTTGGCCAAAGCGACTCGCTCTTCGACTAATTGTCTTCGTTGCGTTGTTAGTGCGTAGAGTTCAGTCGTCTCGGGCGAATCCTTTTGCAGGGATCGGAGATGCTCCCGGTTTTGTTCAATGAACTTGAGAATAAGTCTGGCGTCGACTGGATCGTTTTTGCCACCGCCGTGAGCGAATGCGCCTCGATAGTTGGCCAGGGCTTTTGGGTTTACGGGATAGATCCGTACGCAAGCGAATTCACGCAGAGCGTTGATGAGCGCTCCGCGAGTCGTTTCGATGCAGATCTCGATAGAGAGGTTTGGATAGCGTTTGCTCCAGGCTTCGATCCATTCTCGAATAGAGTCAGGCGAGTGTTTGAACGAGCCGTTGTGCAGC